>NZ_JBVVPQ010000021.1:68115-115425 GCF_055811695.1 Bradyrhizobium sp. MI1.3
CCCACCCCCCCCCCTGCGCGCCCCCCCGCACAAAAACCCCAAACCCCCCCCCCCCCCCCCCCCCGCCGCGCGGGCCCCCCCCCCCCCCCCACGGCGGTGACTCAGCCCTTCTTCGCGGGCTTGCTCGGCGTCGGGCTGAACAGCTTTTTGATGTCGTTCAATCCATCCGACAGCCGCGGCCATTCGCAGGAGAACGAGCCCTTGGTGCACGGGGCGCCTTTCGGCCGCGGTCGCGCGTCGCCGATGGCGGCCTGCTGGACCTTGGGCCGCTCGACCGGCACCGGCACGCGCTCGACCTCGGTTCGCAACGCGACCCGCTGGAGCTGCTGCACCTGTTGTTCCTGCTGCTCGCGCTGCTGGCGCGCGGTGGCCTGCGCGGCTTCATTGCTGCGGCGCTGATTTGCGAGATAGGCGGTGTAGGCTTCGTCGATCTTCTTCTGCTCCTCCGGTGTCGGATTGGGGCCGGCGATGTCGAAGGTGCGGTCCTGGAGGAAGTCGTAATAGGAATAGCCGCCGCCTGCCTTGCGCCGGCCGGCGAATTTGGCGTTGCAGTCTGCAAGCGCAGCCGTCTTCTCGGATTTGGTCGTCGCTTTCTCGGCGGCGTCGGCGCAGGCCTCGAAGTCAACAGGCGCGCGCTTCCACCATTGTGCCTGGGCATGCGACGGCGCCAGCAGGAAAAATCCTGCTGCGGCAACGACAAGCGCCGCACGACGCGATGCAACTACGTCCGACATTCTACGAGAGCATTCCTTGCAAAACTCAACCCGAACTGAGTCGGGCTGATTTTTGCCCCTTTATGGCCGGCTTGTCACCCATGGAACCCGGGATTTTCATGGCTGTGATGCTGACATTTTTTGCTTGACGTGGCGCAGGAGTCACAGCGTCACTTCATCCTGCGTTCGCCTCATTGGCGACGCCAAGAAAACGAAGTGGAAACGCCTGATGTTGCTGCCCCTGTCCGATGTGCCGCGCTGGTACGCCGAGCGCAAACCGCAAGGCACGATCGCCGTGCGTCACGGGCAGGATACGCTGACATGGGACGCGCTCGAACGCGGCGCCAATCGGCGCGCGCGGGCGTTCATGGCCAAGGGCGTCAAGCCCGGCGACTTCGTCGCAATCGGTTTGTCCAACGGCAATGCGTTCTTCGAGACTTCCTTTGCGGTGTGGAAATGCGGAGCGACGCCGACTTCGCTGTCATGGCGGCTGCCGCGCGGCGAAGCCGCCGCGGTGCTCGACATCCTGAAGCCGGCGCTGGTGGTCGGCGGCGAAGCCGACTGGAACGCACCGAACCGCCTGCCCGCGGATTTCGTGCCGGAAGGATTTTCGGACGAGCCGCTCGCCGCACCGGTGGCGCGCTATTGGAAAGCCATGACCAGCGGCGGATCGACCGGCCGCCCGAAGGTGATCCTCGATCACCAGCCTGCGGTGATCGACACGGTCGCCCCGCCGCCGCTCAACATCCCCTTCGGGGTCTCGCTGCTCAATCCCGGTCCGCTCTATCACAACGCGCCGTTCATCGTGTCGCACTATGCGCTGTTCACCGGCGGTCAGCTCACCGGCCTCGTCAAATTTGATGCCGAGGAGGCGCTGCGGCAGATTGCGCGCGAGCGCGTGCAATGGGTCAATTTCGTGCCGACCATGATGCACCGGATCTGGGCGCTGCCGGAGCACGTGCGCAACGCCTACGACGTGTCGAGCCTGCAAACCGTCTTCCACATGGCCGCTCCGATGCCACCTTGGCTGAAGGAGAACTGGATCGCCTGGCTTGGGCCTGAGCGGATCTGGGAGCTCTATGGCGGTACCGAGCGGCAAGGCTCCTGCATCATCTCCGGCACGGAATGGCTGACGCACAAGGGTTCGGTCGGCAAGATCGGCGAGATGGCGCGCTTGCGCATCATCGGCGAAGACGGCAACGACGTCGCGCCCGGTGAGACCGGCGAGATCTATTTCCTCAACAATGACGGCAGGGATGCCACCTATCACTATCTCGGCGCCGAGCCGAAGCGCCGCGCCGACGGCTGGGAATCGCTCGGCGATATCGGCAGGCTGGATGCGGAGGGCTACCTTTATCTCGGCGACCGCCTCGCCGACATGGTGCTGCGCGGCGGCGCCAACATCTATCCCGCCGAGGTCGAAGCCGCCGTCTCCGAGAGCCCCGGCGTGCGCTCCTGCGTTGTGGTGGGATTGCCCGATCCTGAACTGGGCCAGCGCGTGCACGCCATCATCGAGCCGGAGGGCGATGCGGACGGCCAGGCCATAGCCGACGGCATGGCGGATTTTTTGAAGGACCGGCTCAGCCGCTACAAGCATCCAGAAACTTTTGAGATCGTCACCGCCCCGCCGCGCGACGATTCCGGAAAAGTTCGCCGCACGCTGTTGCGCGACGAGCGCGCAGCATGGATGAAAGAGGGGCGCGCCTTCCGGATCTGGCCGGCGAAGGCGCGGACGCACGCCGAGTAAGAGAATTCACGGGAAGGACTGAGATTATGACCATCACCATTGCTGCGAACGCTGTGCCGAAGCCGCCGGCTGAGATCATCGAGGGTTTTCGCGGTGCGCCGACCTCGGTCATTTCGGACAATCTCGGCCGGCTGCCGGGCGCGGTGGGACTCAAGCCCTATCATCGCGGCGCCAAGCTGGTGGGCACGGCCTTCACGGTCCGCACCCGTCCCGGCGACAATCTCGCCATCCACCGCGCGCTCGAGCTGGTGGGCCCCGGCGACGTCATCGTGGTCGATGGCGGCGGCGATGAGACCCGCGCTCTGGTCGGCGAGATCATGAAGAACATCGCGCAGTGGCGCAAAGCTGAAGGCTATGTCATCGACGGCGCGATCCGCGACGTTGCGGCGTTCGCGGCCGATGACTTTCCCTGCTACGCCCGCGCGGTGATCCACCGCGGCCCCTACAAGAACGGCCCCGGCGAGATCAACGTGCCTGTTTCGATCGGCGGCAGCGTGATCTCGCCCGGCGACATCGTCGTCGGCGACGAGGACGGCGTGGTGTCGTTTGCCGCCGCCGGTGCCGCTGCGCTGCTGGACGCCGTGCGGGCCCAGGTCGCGCGCGAGGAGGCGACGCTGAAGGCGATCCGCGAGGGCCGTTATCAGGGCTCGTATGGAAAGTCCTGATCAACGCGAGGCTTAAGTCAAGCAATGGTCGGCTCGATCGCACGTCGATGTTGGCCATTGCCTCTTCAAAAGTGATCCCACAACTTTGTTTCGGTCAGACTTGCTTCATGCTTTTTGCTGCTGGGGATACTTCACGTGACGAGGAATTACGCGATCGTTCTGCCTAGCTTCTTCGTTCTGCTGGTCTCTGGCAGCAACGAGGTTGGTTCGTGGAAGATGCCGCCTATTGGCTCCGGTCGCGGGGCAGCGCCCATTTTCAATCGCGATCGCGTCACTGATAGTCATCTGGCAGTCGAGGCCGCTTCGACCGAGACAGAGCGACGACTAACTGAAGGGGTTTACGCAAAGGCCAACGGTCTCCCCCCAGGTGAGGTGGAAAAGCGCTTTGCGGCAAGTGGAGTCCTGCGATGTCCTGGTGGAGATAGCAGCGCTCAAGTGACTGGAGCGCGGGACGTGATTACCACGGCGGCTCACGCGTTTCGGGACCTTTGCAAACCGCATACGTCACCTGACAAGTGTATCTTCGAGTACTATCTCGGAGCCGAGAGGCGTACCATTCCTCTGTCAGCGACCCTATGGATGGGCACATGCGTTGAGAGTGCGCCCAAGGCGATTGTCAACGATTGGGCAGTCGCAAAGCTCGAGTCTGCCGCGGAAGTGACGCCTTACGAGATCAATGAACGGACTGAAATTGTGGTCGAGCTGGAGCGTGTCCTGGCGGTCGTCGGTTACGACATCGAAGCCTCGGGAAAGAGGGACAGGTACGGCCCCTTCAACAAGACGATTCAGGAGTGCCAGATACGCGACGTAAGGGATTGGTCGATATTCGAAACGAGCTGCGAGTTCACAGTAGGGGCATCAGGTAGCGCTTTGTTTCGTCTGTTGGACGGTCGAATGACTCTGTTCGGCGTCCTTAATGGAGACTATCACGACAAAGAATATTGCCCACGAGGCAGCTGCGAGTTCAAGAGCCGCCATTGGTCGAGCGTGTATGTTACCGTCAAGGGTGAGTTCAAGGACCGCCTTCTGGCTGCCGTGAGCCAGTCTGCTGCAAAATAAAGCGTAAAAGGGAGGATGGCGTGAGCCAGAAGGACGAATTCCACAATCTCGACGATACCGGCGACGGATTGTTTCGCGAGCTCGCGGCAGGGGTGACCACGCGCATCTTCTCCGGCGAACAGGCGATGCTGTCGGTGGTGACGCTGGCGCCGCATGCGCAAGGCACGCTGCATCATCATCCAGAGGAGCAATGGGGCGTGCTGCTCGACGGCTCCGCCATCCGCGTCCAGGGCAGTGAGGAGATTGCCGTGAAGAAGGGCGATTTCTGGCGCACGCCCGGCAACGTGCCGCACACCATGCGCGCCGGCCCCGACGGCGCCCGCGTGCTGGACATTTTCAGCCCGCCGCGGCCAGAATACAGAAAAGCGGGATCCGGTTTCGGAACGACTTAAAGCGCCAAGAGCAAAAGCCGGGCGCGAGAAAACAGGGGAGGGGACCATGACGATCACACGACGCGCGCTGCTCGCAGCGCCGGCTATTCTCGCGATGACGCCGGCATTGGCGCAGGCCTCAAAAATCACGCTGGTGGTGCCGTTTCCGCCGGGCGGATCGACCGATGCGATGGCGCGGCTGCTCCAGAGCCATCTGCAGACCAAGCTCAACCGCATCGTCATTGTCGAGAACAAGTCGGGCGCCGCCGGCGCGCTCGGCGCGGCGCAGGTCGCCAAGAGCCCGCCTGATGGCTCGACGTTCCTGGTCACCTTCGATTCACACGCGGTGATCCCCTCCATCCTCGACAAGCCGCCCGTCGATGTCGAGCGCGAGCTGATGCCGGTGTTGCTGGTCGGCACTGCGCCTTACGTGATCGCCGCCGGTGCCGGCCGTCCCTACAAGAGCTTTGCCGACGTGGTGGCGGCCTGCAAGGCGACGCCCGGCGCGGTGAAATATGCCTCCGTCGGCATCGGCACGCTCGGCCATCTCGCCATGACTGTGCTCGGCAACAAGGCCGGCGTCGAGATCATGCACGTGCCCTATCGCGGCGGCGGCCCCGCGATGAACGACGTGCTCGGTGGCCATGTCGACCTGATCGCGGGATCGGCGGCGCTGGTCGCAGCCCAGCTCGGCACCAACATGCTGCGTCCGATCCTGCAGCTCGGCCGCGAGCGGCTGCCCGGCCTGCCGGATACGCCAACCGCGATCGAGGCCGGCTTCCCGGATTTCGAGACGCTGGCCTGGTGGGGCATCTTCGCGCCCACGGGCACGCCGCCGGACATCGTCGCGGGCCTCGCGGCGGCGTCCAAGGAGATACTGAGCGAGCCCGCGACCGCCGCCCAGCTCAAGGAGACGCAGCAGATGACGCTGCTGCTCGAGGACGGTCCCGCCTTCAAGACCTTCTTCGACAAGCAGGTTGCCACTTGGGGCAAGGTGGTCCGGGACAACAATATCCGGGCGTAAGATGACCGGCAGCCCTCCGCATTGAGCAACGCGTAGGGCTTCCGATCTCCCCTCCGCTTTGATATGAAGCCCCGGTAGCCCGCTCTGCGGGTTCCGCGGTCCCGTAGCTCAGCCGGATAGAGCGACGGTTTCCTAAACCGTAGGTCGGAAGTTCGAGTCTTCCCGGGATCGCCATTTTCTCGAGAGCTAAGCGCCGCGACGGCCGCGGTACTGGTCGCCCCTCCAATTACTTTCTATCGTGACGTGTGTCGATCGCCGGCTAGGATATGGCGGGTGCAGGGGGGCGTTCGCATGGCGGATTCGTGGTTCTACGCGGAAGGTGGGCAGAAACGCGGTCCGATGCCGATATCGGAGCTCCTTCCGCTACTGGCTCGCATCGCAGATTCACCGCGCGTGTTGGTCTGGCGGGAGGGCTGGGAGAGCTGGAAGCCGGTCGCGGAGGTGCGTGAGATCACGGAGCACCTCTTTCGAACGCAGTCGCCGATGCCGGCACCGCAACCGGTCAACGCCACGCGGGAGCCGTCCGTTCCCGCAGAAGACGCTGCTGCCTTCAAGAACGTCCAACCCGAGATGACCGGTATCAGCGGTTGGCTCGCGCTACTCGCGTTCGGCCAAGTGATGGGCATTCTGCGCCTGATCTTCAACGTCGGACAATACGTGCAGTCGATCACCGACGAAACCTGGACTTACTTTCCGACGGTGATCTGGAGCGAAATGCTGATAAATGCCGCCATGATAGGCTTCTCGGTCTGGACAACGGTGCTCCTGTTCAGACACTCCCACAGATTTCCCGCCTTTTTCATCGTGCAAATGATCTGCGCTGTGCTGATGCCGCTCGTCGATCTCCTCTGCGTCGCATCGTTTTTTTCCGCCGCGCTGAACCGACCTTTCAGCGATTTTTTCATCATTGAAACGCGACAGGTCGGACAAACGGTTGTCGGTGTGATGAGTGCCGCGGTTTGGATAACGTACGTGCTTCGCTCCCGCAGAGTCGCGAATACGTTCACGAAATAAGCCGCGTTTGTGGTCCGCGTTGCGTCGGGCCTGATCCCGACCGCGATGCTGAGCTCGATGTCCGGCCGAATGATGCCGGATGCACTGGAGCGGCTGAAGGACGAGGCGCCGCGCGGATCGCAAGCCCAACGGGCACCGACTGCGGCCGATTTGCTTCGGCGGCGCGAAAATTGCTAACAGAGGTGACCAGGCTGGAAGTCTGCCTTCCAGCCTGGTCTGTTTCCCGCCTCTCACGATGCCTCAGCGATATCCGGAGACCATGATGCCTTTCGACTTGATCCTGCGCGGCGGCCGTGTGGTCGACCCGTCCCAGAAGCTCGATGCCGTGGCCGATGTCGCCTTTGCGGGTGGCAAGGTCGCTGCGATCGGCAGCGGGCTCAAGGCGGATCCGGGCACTGACGTGCGCGACGTCTCGAAGTTCATGGTGACCCCGGGGCTGATCGATCTCCACACCCATGTCTATTGGGGCGGTACGTCGCTCGGCATCGATGCCGAGGAATTCTGCCGTCTCTCCGGCGTCACCACCGCGGTCGATACCGGCAGCGCGGGGCCCGGCAATTTCGCCGGATTCCGCAAGCACGTGATCGAGCCGAGCCAGGTCCGCATTCTCGCTTATCTGCACGTCTCGCATGCCGGCATTTTCGGCTTCTCGCACCGGATCATGGTCGGCGAGAGCGAGGAGCTGCGGCTGATGAATCCGATCGAGGCGGCCAAGGTGGCCGATGCCAACCGCGACCTCATCGTCGGCATCAAGGTGCGCGTGGGGCTGCACTCCTCGGGCACGTCGGGCGTCGTGCCGCTCGACATCGCGCTCGAGGTCGCGAACGAGGTCGGCATGCCCCTGATGGCGCATATCGATCATCCGCCGCCGAGCTACGAGGAGGTGCTGGGCCGCCTGCGCCCCGGCGACGTGCTCACCCATGCGTTCCGGCCCTTCCCCAACACGCCCGCGACCGCGCAGGGCACGGTGAAGCGGGCGGTGCTGGACGCCCGCGAGCGCGGCGTGCTGTTCGATATCGGCCACGGCAAGGGCTCGTTCGCGTTCAAGACCGCGCGCGCCATGCTCGCCAACGGCTTCTATCCGGACACCATCTCGTCCGACATTCATCAACTGTGCATCGACGGCCCGGCCTTCGACCAGGTCACGACCCTGTCGAAATTCCTGTGCATGGGCATGCCGCTGTCCGACGTCATCGCAACCTCGACGGTCAACGCGGCGATGGCGCTGCGGCGGCCCGAACTCGGCAGCCTCAAGCCAGGCAGCGTCGGCGACGCCACGCTGATCTCGGTGAGGGAAGGCCAGTTCGACTATGAGGACGTGGTCGGCGAGCACCTGATCGGCGACCGCAAGATCGTCTCCGAGTGTGTCGTGATCGGCGGCCGCTGGTGGCATCCGAATTGATGCGGCGCTAGCCCCGCTCGCGATAGAATTGCAGCAGCTGCGCGCCTGCCGGAGAAAGCCAGTCGGGCGCACCGGCGATGTAGCCCTCGACGTGACCGCTCGTTCCGACGAGATAGGTGATGGGCATGCCGACGAGGGAGAATATCGCGGTCGATGCTTCTGCCGCTGCGCCATAGGCGTCGACATAGCAAGCGAGGTTCTGCACGGCGAGGCCGCTGAGAAACGTGCGGATCTTGCGCAGGTCTTTGGTATCCGTGCAGATCGCGACAACATCGAGCCGGTCCGACCGTGATCCCGCGAGACTTGCGAGCACAGGCAGATCGAGCCGGCAGGCCGCGCACCAGGTGGCCCAGAAATTGACGAGGGTGATGCGGCCCGGCTTCGCGCTCAACGCGACCTCCTTCCCGCCAATGTCTTGAAGCCTGAGCATTGGCATCGACGCGCGCGGCTGCACCAGCGTGAACTGACTGCGGCCGGCCTCGAACACCGGCGGCCAGTCTTCCTGCGCATGGGCCGCGCGGAAGGAGGCAACAAGCGCCGGCGCGGCCATCATGATCGATCGCCGCGACGGCAATGCACCGCTTTCGCGCGCGGTCTCACGCATGAATGTAGGCCCAGCCCTTGAGTTGCAGATCGACCACGCGGCCGATGCCGAACGGCACGAGGCTGGCACCTGCTATCAGCGGAATCGGGACCTGCTCCTTGGCTTCGGCGATCGCTTTTGACGATGCGCACATGCTGTAGGCGAGGTTGGGCAGCGACTGCCGCAGCGCCGCGAGCGGCTCGACCAGCGGACTCCTGTCCGCCCGGAAGACGTCGATGCCCTTACCATTGGCGACGACCTCGATCAGCAATCGCGCGCCCCTGTCCGCAAAGTGCTTCGAGAGGTTGGCCGAGTAGCTGATCGCGTGTCCCATGACATAGGGCTCGTTGCTGTCGATCAGGATCACGACGCCGTCGGCGAGACGATCCTCCTTGGCCGCGGCGGTGCCGCCGGCCGTGAGGATCGCGGTGCCGGCGAGCAGGCCCCTGCGGGACCATCCGTTGGCAGAAATCATGGCTGCGGCGTTCAGCTGTTCAGAACTGACGCGGCGCGATCGGCGCCTTGCGGTCGCGCCCCCACAGCACGAACAGGCTGAGCGCGAGCAGAACGACGTTGAGCGGCGTGACCGGCGCCTCGCCGCGCGAGATGTGGAAGACGAGCGCCAACACCTGCAACATGGAGCAGCCCAGCGCGGCCAGCACCGTCAGCCGGGGCAGGACCCGCGTCAGTGCCGGCAGCAGGATGCCGGTTCCGCCGGCGAGATCGACCAGCCCGATGAACCGGACGAACGTTGCGGAATACTGCCCGGCCCAGGGCATCATCGCGGCAAGCTCTGGAATCGGCGTCAGCAGCTTGACTAGCCCGGCTGCGGTGAAAACGAAAAAGAGCAGGGCCTGTGCGACCCAAAGGCCGATACGAATGGCGCGGCCGGGGGAGGCAGTCTCGAAGGCGGTGGTGGACACGGGTGGTTCTCCAAAAAAGGTGACGGTCGCCACCATTTGATAGTTTCCTCATATTTGATCATTATGCGTCCCGGGATTAGTTCATTTCCTGGGTGTTGATGATTTCATGGATTCCTTAGTCAGCATGAGGTTGTTCTGCCTTGTGGCCGAGCTGAAGAGCTTCGCGACCGCGGCGCAGCGCCTGCGCATCTCGCCCGCGATGGCGAGCAAGCATGTGATGCAGCTCGAGAAGCGGCTGGGCACGCGGCTGCTCAACCGCACCAGTCGGCGCGTCAGCCTGAGCGAAAGCGGAGCGCTCTATTTCGAGCAGGCGCGGCAGATGCTGGACTCCCTCGACGAGGTCGAAGCCGCCGTCAGCAATGCGACGGTCGTTCCGCGCGGCACGCTGCGGCTGACCGCGCCGGTGTGGATGGCGAACACGATCTTCGCGGGCGTGCTGGCGGACTACCAGGCGCGCTATCCGGAGGTGCGCCTCGACGTCGATCTCAGCGGACGGATGGTCAATCTGGTCGAGGAGGGATTCGATCTCGCCCTTCGCGCGACCGCCGCGCCCGACGAGGCGCTGATCGCGCGGCCCATCACCAAGGTTGCGTTCCATATGGTCGGCGCGCCCGCTTATCTCGATCGCGCGGGGCGCCCGACCAAACTTGCCGATCTCGCCGGCCAGGCGATGCTGCACTACGCGCTGTACCCGGGTGAAACCTTCTCCTTCGAGGGCGAGCACGGCACCGAGACCGTCAAGCTCAATCCGGTCCTGCGCAGCGGCAATGAAACGCTGCTGCACATGGCGGCGCTCGAAGGCATGGGCCTCGCCTTCCTGCCGAAATGGCTGGTCGCGGAGGATATCACCGCCGGCCGCCTCGAGCACGTCATGCCCGGGCAGGTCCTGTTCGAGGGCAAGCTATTCGCGGTCTATCCCAGCCGCAAATACCTTTCTGCCAAGGTCCGGACGTTCATCGACTTCGTCGCGGCCAACAAGCGGATGAGATAGCCGGCTATAGCGAGCTGATTAGAGCGACCTCGCGATCAACAGCTTCATGATCTCGTTCGTGCCGCCATAGATCTTCTGGATGCGGGAATCGATGAAGATGCGCGAGATCGGATATTCCTGCATGTAGCCGTAGCCGCCGAACAGCTGGAGGCATTCGTCGGCGGTCTCGACCTGCTTCTCCGAGCACCAGTATTTCGCCATCGACGCGGTCACGGTGTCGAGGTCCTTTGCGACCAGCCGCTCGATGCACCAGTCGACGAAGACGCGCGCGATCATCGCTTCGGTCTTGCGCTCGGCGAGCTTGAAGGCGGTGTTCTGGAAATCCATCAGCGGCTTGCCGAACGCTTTCCGCTCCTTGGTGTAGTCGACGGTGAGTTTTATGGCGCGCTCCATCGCGGCGACCGCGCCGACCGCGAGCGCGAGGCGCTCCTGCGGCAATTGCTGCATCAGCTGCACGAAGCCCTGGCCTTCTTCGCCGCCGAGCAAATTGTCCGGCGGGACCGTGACGTTGTCGAAGAACAGCTCTGAGGTGTCGGAAGCATGCAGGCCGATCTTGTCGAGGTTGCGCCCGCGCTTGTATCCATCCGCGCCTGAGGTTTCGACCACGATCAGCGAAATGCCCTTGGCGCCGACATCGCCGGTGCGCGCGACCACGATGACGAGATCGGCGGCCTGGCCGTTGGTGATGAAAGTCTTCTGTCCGTTGATGACGTAGGAATTGCCCTGCTTCCTGGCGGTGGTCTTGACGGCCTGCAAATCCGAGCCGGTGCCGGGCTCGGTCATGGCGATGGCGCCGACCATCTCGCCCGAGGCCATCTTCGGCAGCCAGCGCTTCTTCTGCTCCTCGGAGCCGTAATTGAGGATGTAGTGCGCGACGATGGCGCTGTGCACGGACACGCCGGTCGTCAGCTCCGGCACCGTGCTTTCGAGGTCGTCGAGTACGGCGGCATCATAGGCGAAGGTCGCGCCGAGGCCGCCATATTCCTCCGGCACGCTTGCCAGCAGCGCGCCCATCTCACCGAGCCCGCGCCAGGCGAAGCGGTCGACCATCTTCTGCTCGCGCCATTTTTCGGCATGCGGGGCCAGATCCTTGGCAAGATACTTCCGGAACTGATCGCGGAAGATTTCGAGCTCTTCGGTCATCCAGGAGGAGCGGTAGGACATGGTCACCTCGGTCAATGCGGCTTGCCGGCTTGGTAGGCCAGCCTTCGGCGGCAATTATTGTGTTTTCAGGCTGCGCCGGTGACGCTACCAAGGCGACCGGAAACGCGTCTTTCGGGATGGTTGATTGTGGCTGTCAAAACTCAAGAGCTCAAGCTCGACATCGCGCGCATCGGCACGGTGTCAGCGATCCTGACGCAGCCGGACAAGGCGCGCTCCTGCTACGTTCTGGCGCATGGTGCCGGTGCAGGGATGCGGCACGCATCGATGGACAAGATTGCGGAGGGGCTCGCGAACCGCGGCATCGCGACGTTCCGCTTCAATTTTCCCTACATGGAAAACAAACAGGGCCGTCCCGACCAGCCGGTGGTCGCCCATGCCACGATCCGCGCGGCAGTCGAGGAAGCCGCGCGGCTCTGCCCCGGTGTGATGCTCGTTGCGGGCGGAAAATCCTTCGGCGGGCGCATGACGTCGCAGGCGCAGTCGAAGACGCCGCTGCCTGATGTCAAAGGGCTCGCCTTCCTCGGCTTTCCCCTGCACGCCGACAAGAAGCCATCGACCGAGCGTGCCGAGCACCTCGCCCGTGTCGAGATCCCGATGCTGTTCCTGCAAGGCACCCGCGATGGGCTCGCCGATCTCGGCCTCCTCAAGCCCGTCATCGCCGCTCTTGCCCCGAAGGCGACGCTGCACGAGATCGAGGGCGGCGATCACTCCTTCGCGGTGCTGAAAAAGTCCGGTCGCAGCAACGAAGAGGCGCTTGCGGAGGTGCTCGACACGCTCGCGGACTGGATCGACAAGCTCGCCTGAAATCTCACGCCGAATATAGCCCCTTGTCGCGCGCCTTCTGGATCGCGAGCGCGGCAATGAGATCGAGGGTCGGCGTCGACAGGCCGGCGGTGCGCGCGAAGGCTTGGGGCGCCTTCACCAGGACGTCGATCTCCATGGCGCGGCCGAGCTCGTAGTCCTGCAGCAGCGACGGCTTGTGATTGGGCGCGGGACCACTGCGGCTCACGCGCTTGACCTCGGGGATGAAGTGCTGGGCGATCTCGTTGGCCTCGTTCAGCATCCGCGGGATGACCTCGGCGAATGCAGGATCGTCGCGCACGCCGCGCGCGGTCTGGCCGGTGAGCAGGCACAGCACCGACAGCGACATGTTGGTCAGCAGCTTTGACCAGATCGCCTCGCGGATCTCGGCGACCGGTGGCGATTCCAGCCGCGCGTCGGTGAAGACACTGCGGAGCGTCGTGATGCGCTGGCAATTGCGGTCGTCGCATTCGCCGATCAGCAGGCGGTTGCGGTCCGGCGTCAGGTTCTGCACCACGCCGGGTGCGATCACCTCGTTGGAGGAGAAGACCACGCCGCCGACGATCCGCTCTTTCGGGATGCAGGCCCGCAAGCGCCCGCCCGGGTCGAGGAAGGAGATGTCCGGCGGGGTCGGGTGCCGCGGCGGCAGGCCGATCCCGTACCACCAGGGAATGCCGTTCTGCGCGAACACAATCGCGGTGTCGTCCTGCAGCAGCGGCTTGAGGCTGGAGACCAGCCCGGTCAACGCGGTTGCCTTCAAGGTGCTGATCACGACGTCCTGGGGGCCGAGTTGGGCCGGATCGCCCGAGGCGTTCACCTTGGCGGAGACCTCGGAATCGCCGACGCGCAGCTTGAGGCCGTTGGCCCGTACCGCCTCCAGGTGCGCGCCGCGCATTACGCACGAGACCTCGTGGCCGGCGCGGGCCAGCCTGACCGCGAGATGGCTGCCGACGGCGCCCGCGCCGAAAATGCAGATGCGCATGTGATGTCCGTCCCTGATCCCTTGATGCCGCCCCGCGACAGCATGACACAAGCCGCCATGCGATGGACGCGGCTGCCCTACGCTCGAAAGATATGGATCAAGGTGCGGAGCCTCGGCCATAGTACGCGCCAAACAAACGAGCGGAGGAACACCGATGACCGACAGCCCCGTCCTGTGGACCCTGGATGCGCGTGGGGTTGCGACCGTCACGTTGAACCGGCCCGAAGTGAACAATGCCTATGACGGTGCATTGATCGCGGGCGTGCTCGCGGCCATGGACGATCTCGGTAGCAAGCCCAACCTTCGCTTGGTCGTGCTCAAGGGCACCGGCAAGCATTTCCAGGCCGGCGCCGACCTCAAATGGATCAACGGCGTGCGGCCGCAATCGACTGATGCGAATGAGGCCGCGTCGCGTGCGACGTTCGAGGCCGTGCAGCGGCTCAACACGCTGCCCATTCCGACGGTCGCGCTGGTGCAGGGCGGCTGCTTTGGCGGCGGCACCGGCGTGATCGCGGCCTGCGATGTCGTGATCGCGGCCGACAACGCCCTGTTCTCGATCACCGAAGTGCGCTGGGGCCTGACCGCGGCCATCATCATCCCGCAGCTCTGCGATGCCATCGGTGTACGGCAAGTCCGCCGCTACGCGCTGACAGGGGAACGTTTCGGCGCCGAGGATGCTCGCCGCATCGGCCTCGTCCACGAGGTGGTGCCGCTCGCCGATCTCGACGCCGCCGGCGCCAAGGTGGTCGAGCAGTTGCTCGCCAACGGACCGGAGGCGATGGCCGAGACCAAGCGGCTGGCACTGGAGAGCTCGTTCGGCGGAATGGCGGTGGACGATGCCGCCTACAAGCGGCTCGTGCACCTGCATTCGGTCAAGCGCCAGAGTGCGGAAGCTGCGGAGGGGCTGGCGTCGTTCGCGGAGAAGCGCGCGGCGAATTGGAGTGGCGGCAAGGCCTGAGCGCGCCGCCCAGCAGCAACCCGATACGATCTGCGTCGTGCACCATCCCCAAACCCTGGCCGCGGGACCGATTCGAATCCCCGTAATTCCGCGGGCCCGTCCTTAAGAGTTCAATCATTCCCGGCCATTATGGTTACGACAATTGTCACGCCATGGTGTCGAATGCACAGAGTTCTGGGGTTTTGGAAGGCTGGATCGATCGTCGCGGCGGCAACGCTGCTGGTCCTGCATCCGGTTGCCGCTTCACCTCGACTGGTCTCTCTGGCGTTCAATTCCCAGCTGGGGAGCCCGCAGCAGATCGGGGCGGATGAGTTTCGCCAGAAGCTGGTGGCATTGCCCGGCAAGCCCATCGTGATCGACCAGCGCGCCACCAATGCAGTCGGTAGCGAGAACGCCATTCTCGCCGCGACGCAGGCCGGCGCCGTCGATATGGCGGTGCTGTCGGGTTCGGTGGTCAGTGCGGTCGTCCCCGAACTCGGCGTGTTCGACATTCCCTTCCTGTTTCGCGATACGGCTCACGCCAAAGCCGTGGCGCAAGGTCCGGCAGGCGCCGCAATCGCCGCCAAATTCGGCGATAAGGGGCTGACCTTGCTGGCGATTGGCCGACAGGGCTTCCGCAACGTCACGAATTCCAAGCGGCCCGTTCGCAGCCCCGACGATATCAAGGGTCTGAAGATTCGTGTGATCCCGAACCCGATCTATCAGATGACGTTCAAGGCGCTCGGTGCCGAAGTGGTCCCGATGGAATTTCCGCTGGTCTATACCGCGCTCAAGGACGGCCGGCTCGATGGGCAGGAAAATCCCGTGCCGACCATTGCCGGCTCCCGCCTCTATGAAGTCCAGAAATACCTCACATTGACCGGCCACTTCTTCGCGCCGATCGTGTTCATCGCCAACCGTGCCATGTTCGAGCAGCTCACTCCGGCCGACCAGGCAACACTGATCGCGCAGGCAAAAGCGGGGGCGGAGGCGACATGGCAGGCGAAGCTCGATGCCGCGGCGCTCGAGCAGGTGCGCAGCGGCGGCATGGACGTGATCGAGAAATTCGATCGCCAACCCTTCGTCGACGCGGTCAAGCCGCTCGATCAGGAATTCGAGAAGCGGTTCGGCAAGGATCTGCTCGCCACCATCCGGTCCACCCAGTAAGAATTTCGGGATTCCCATGAAATTATCGCACATGATGTCCCGGGTCGGTGTCCGTCCGCGCGTGTTCGGCGGTTTCGCGCTGGTTCTCAGCTTTCTGGTCCTGCTCGCGGGCTTCGCCGTGGTTCAGGTCGAGCGGATCGGCGGAACGGTCAATGACCTCGTGACCAGCGCGGCTGGCGACGCCGGCATGTCGCAGGCGCGTGCCGCGCTCTTGGAAGCGAACTCGGCGGTCGAGAAATTCATCCGGACCTGGAATGTCGGCGACAAGGATGCCGCAGCCAAGGCGATCGACGGCGTGGGCAAACTGGCCGATCAGGCCGATCGGCAATTCGGCAAACTGCAAGCGATCGCGGAAGGCATCGGCCCGGTCAAGACGGCGCTGGAAACCTATCGTGCGTCGTTCACCGCGGCGGCGGATGCCGCGGATCGGCTGCGCGCCGCCACCACGAAGACCGACGCCCAGGGCGCGGCCGCCGGCCTCAATGTCGGCGGCATTCAGGTTGCGCTTGCCAATCGCCCGGAAGATGCGGAACGACTTGTCAACCCGATGCGCCTGGCCGGCGTCGTCGACGCGCTGCGCGTCACCGTGATGCGCTATGGATCCACTTTGTCGACGGGCGATGCCGACGACGCCAGGCAGGCGTTGTCCTACGCCCAATTGGCGATCGCAGACACCGAGGCTGAGCTGGCGACGGTGGACGCCCCCAAATTGAAGACGCTGGTCGCAGCACTCAAGACCGCGATCGCCGCCGACACGACGGCGCTCGAAGAGGTCATCAAGGTCGCCGCCGATCTGCGCGCCAGGCAGGCCGAATTGAAGAAGGCGAGTGCGGCGATCGACGATCAAGTCAACAAGATCAATGCGAAGCTCGGCACCGTGCGCGCCGAGCAGGGCGACAAGACCTCGGCAGCGGTCGATCAAACCAAACGGACCGTCATCGCGACCGCGGCCGGCGCGCTGCTGCTGGGAGCGGTGCTCGCATGGCTTATCGGAGCCAGCGTATCCGGCCCGATTCGCGGCATGACGGACCGGATGCAATCGCTGGCGGCGGGCGAGCTCGATGAGCCCATTCCCGGCGGCGAATCGCGCGACGAAATCGGCCGCATGGCGCGTGCCGTCGAGGTGTTCCGCGAAAATGCACTGGCGGTTCGTCGCATGGAAGGCGAGGCCACGGCACAGCGCGAAGCCACCGAGGCCGACCGTGCCCGCATGATGTCTGATCTTGCCGGCCGCTTCGAGCAGGGCATGCAGGGGGTGATTGCCGGTGTCGGTGGCCGGGCCGACGACATGGGGCGTAGCGCCGAGGAGTTGGCAAAGGTCGCCGAGCGCGGTCGCGGGCTCGCCGAAGCGGTCGCGACCCGCGCCGAGCAGGCATCGATGAACGTGCAGACCGTCGCCTCCGCCACCCAGCAGCTCGCGGCCTCGATCCGCGAAATCTCGAGCCAGGTGCACCGCTCCGTCGCGGTCTCGAACCGGGCGACCGACGAGACCAACCGAACCTCCGATTTGATCCATGGGTTGTCGGATGCGGCTGAAAAGATCGGTACCATCATTCAATTGATTCAGGCCATCGCCAGCCAGACCAATCTACTGGCGCTGAACGCGACCATCGAAGCGGCGCGCGCCGGCGACGCCGGCCGGGGCTTCGCGATCGTCGCCAGCGAGGTCAAGAGTCTCGCGACCCAGACAGCGCAGGCGACCGAGCAGATCGCCAGCCAGATTGCGACGATCCAGAGCGCGACCGGCCAATCGGTCGAGGCGATCAAGCAGTTCGGCACCACCGTCAAGGAAATGGCCGACATCGCCACCGCGATCGCCGCGGCGGTCGAAGAGCAGGGCGCGGCAACGGGCGAAATCGCGCGCAACGTCGAAGAGGCGGCCAACGGCACCACGGCGGTGACGCAGGAAATCGGTCAGGTGCGCGCGGTGGCGGGCGAGACCGACGCCGGTGCCGAAGCCGCTCTTACGGTCGCAGCGGCCCTGAAGCAGCAGGCGGATTCAATGAAGTCGAACGTCGACGACTTCCTCCACACCATCCGCTCGGCGGCCTGAATTCCCGAGAAACCGGCGATGCCGCGGGTGCCAACGAAACGGGCCTCACAGCACCGGCAACAGCGAGCTCTTCAATTCGCGCAATAACGCCTGAACCGCTGCAGCCTGGACCCGTCGCTCTGGAATGGTTGCCTTCACCCATAAATCCGGGATTGGAAAATCCGGCAACACGACCTGCAACGTGCCTTGACGTAGGGCCTCTTCCGCAAGGTAGTGCGAGATGAAGGCGATGCCGTTGCCGGCGATCGCGCTTTTCACGAGCACGTGGCCCTCGTTCGAACTCAACAGCGGCCGGACCTGAACCGTGATACGGTCGCGCGGCCCGTCGAACACCCAGTCCGGACCGGTGGGAAGAAAACTCAGGCAACGATGATCGACCAGATCGCGCGGATGTCGCGGCACGCCGTGCGCCCTGAGATAGGCCGGCGACGCGCACAACAAGCGCTTCAATCGGCATAGGGGCTCGTCGACCACACCGCCGAACGAATGCGGAAACGCGCCGATGGCGATATCGAAGCCTTCGGTCACCGGATCGACGGGACGGTCGATCAAGACGATTTCGAGTTTCAGCTTCGGGTTTTGGGTCTGGAAGGTGCTGAACACATCGGCAAGCCGGGCGATGGTCAGCGATGTCGGTGCCTTGATACGCAAATGATCGATAAGATCATGGCCTTTCTCGCCCATGCGCGACAGGAGATCGCCGACATCGGCGACCACGCTCCGCGCCCTCTGGACATATTCCTGGCCGGCCGCGGTCAGCCGCAATTGCCGCGTCGAGCGATGAAATAGCGGCGTGCCGATCCGCGTCTCCAATTGGGTGACCCGCTTTGCGACCACCGAAGTTGCGACATTGAGTTTTCTCGCCGCGGCGGAAAATCCGGCGGCGTCTGCGGTGGCGAGGAACGCCTGAAGGTTTACCAGGATGTCCATTTTCGGCCTTTCGCGATTCGAGAAAGGTGATCGCTTATTTTGGTAGATTGTAGCCCCACTTGCGTTAATTCATAGTCCGCCCAAGCAAGAGATTTTCAGGGACGGGACGCGCCATGCAGGCCACCACGATCGAAGAACCGGCGCGCCAGGTGCCGCTCTACGGCGAATATGAAGTCGTGGTGCTCGGCGGCGGTCCGGCCGGCATCGTCGCGGCGGCCTCAAGTGCACGCGCGGGACGGAAGACGCTCTTGATCGAGCGCTACGGCTTTCTCGGTGGCATGGGCACCGCTGCCGGCGTCACCAATTTCTGCGGCCTGCATGGGAATGTCTACGGCGAGGCCCACCGGCTGGTGCAGGGCATGGCGTCCGAGCTGCTGGCGCGGATCGATCATTTGAACGGCCTCAACGCGCCGCATCTGATCCTCGGCAAGGTCTTCGCCCAGGCCTACGACACCGCCGCCTACAAGATCGCGGCCGACCAGCTGCTCGCCAGTCACAAGGTGCACATCCTCTTCCACGCGCTCGGCGCCGGCGTCGTGATGGGCGATAACAGCCGCATCGATGCGCTGATGGTCGAGACCAAGGCGGGCCGGCAGGCGGTGCGGTCGGAGATCTTCATCGATTGCTCCGGCGACGGCGATCTTGCGGTGTGGGCCGGCGCGCCGTTCGAATTCGGCGACGAGCACGGTCATCCGATGTATCCCTCGATGATGCTCCGTCTCAACGGCATCGATCCCGCGAAGGCGGGCGATGCCTGGCGCACCATCCCGCAATTGATGGAGCAGGCCACCGCCGCCGGCACCCACACATTCCCGCGCAAGAGCGCGATCGTGCGGCCGCAAAAGTCCGGCATCGAATGGCGGGTGAATTTTACGCAAGTGGCGCGCGAGGACGGCCATGCCATCAACGGCATCGTGCCCGACGATCTCACCCGCGGCGAGATCGAGGGCCGCAAGCAGGCGCTCGCCGCGTTCGAATTCCTGCGCACCGTGCCGGGCTTTGAAAAATCCTACATCGTCGACCTGCCGCCGCAGCTCGGCATCCGCGAAACCCGCCGCATCAATGGCGGCTATCAGCTCAGCGGCGAGGACGTGCTCGGTTGCGCCTCGTTCGAGGATTCCATCGGGGTCAATGGCTGGCCGATCGAGGCCCATGTCCCCGGCGACGTCGTCTTCACCTTCCCGCCGATCCCGGAATCGCGCGGCTATAACGAGCTGCCTTACCGGATGCTGGTGCCCGAAGGCGTCGACAATCTGCTGGTCGCCGGCCGCTGCGCCTCGATGACCCATGAGGGCCAATCGGCGGCCCGGGTCTCCGGTGCCTGTTTCGTGATGGGGGAGGCCGCCGGTTCCGCCGCCGCGCTGGCGCTCTCCGGAAACCGGATCCCGCGTGACATCCCGGTTGAAAAGCTGCAGGAAACGTTGAAACAACAGGGCGCCTTCATCGGACGGGACCAGCCCGTGCCCGAGGGCCTGTAACCGACTGCAAGATAACGACGGCGAGGAAACGAAATGACCGGGATTGTGCGGCTCGCGCTAGCTAGCCTGATGGCGATCACAGCGATGGGCACGGCCCGAGCCGAGGACGCGCTGAAGGCCAGGATCGGCGTGCTCAGGCTGTCCTCCTCCGCGCCCGTCTTCATCGCGCAGGACAAGGGCTATTTCCGCGAGGCCGGCCTCGACGTCGAGCTGAAATTCTTCGATGCGGCGCAGCCGATCGCGGTGGCCACCACATCCGGCGATATCGATTTCGGCGTCACCGCCTTCACCGCCGGTCTTTACAATCTCGCCGGCAAGGGCGTGCTCAAGGTGATCGGCGGCATGAGCCGCGAGAAGGCCGGCTATCCCCTGATCGGCTATTTCGCCAGCAACAACGCCTATGCGAGCGGTCTGAAGACGCCGAAGGACCTCGCGGGCAAGCGCGTGGCGATGACGCAGGTTGGCTCGTCCTTTCACTATTCGCTCGGCCTGCTTGCCGACAAATACGGCTTCAAGCTTGCCGACGTGAAGATCGTGCCGCTGCAATCGCTGTCGAATGCCGCGGCCGCGCTGAAGGGCGAGACCGTGGATGCAGCGCTGCTGCCGATCTCCACGGCGCGAAAGCTGATGGACGACGGCGGTGCGAAGTTTCTCGGCTGGGTCGGCGACGAGACACCCTGGCAACTGGGCGCGGTGTTCGCTTCGCCGAAGACGCTGACTAACAAGGTGCTGGTGACGAAGCTGCTCAGCGCTTTGGCAAAAGCCGACCGCGAATATCACGACGTCATCCTTGCCGCGATGAAGGACGGTGTCGCCCCGATCAACGACAAGACAAAGCCACTGCTGGAGATCATCGCAAAATACACCAATTTGCCGGTGGAGCAGGTGGTCGGCAATTGCGCCTATATCGATCCCGACGGCAAGCTGGATGTGAAAAACGTCGACAACCAGATCAAATGGCTCCAGGAGCAGGGTTTTGCCGACAAGGGCTTCGACGCGAACGCGATCATCGCAAAGGACTTTGTGAAGGCGGATTGAGAGTAGAACGCAACGCATGGACCTGATCGCCAACCACATCACCCATCGCTTCGGCGAGCTCGCCGTGCTCGACGACGTCTCGTTCACGGTCAGCGCGGGCGAGGTGGTGGCGATCGTGGGGCCGTCGGGCTGCGGGAAGAGCACGCTGCTGTCGATCCTTGGTGGGCTGTTGCTGCCGACCTCCGGCGCGCCCGAGCTGCGTGGATCGCCGCCGGCGGACAGTCTCAATCCGCTCACCTTCGTGTTCCAGGACTTTGGGCTGCTGCCCTGGGCCAATGTGGAGGAGAACGTCGAATTCCCGCTGCTGCACACCCAGCTCTCGCCCGTGCAGCGCCGCGCGCTGGTCGACGACGCCTTGCGCCGCACGGGCTTGACCGATTTTCGTAAAACCTATCCAAAGCAGCTGTCCGGCGGCATGCGCCAGCGCGTCGGCATTTCGCGCGCGCTTGCGGTCAGGCCGGCCATTCTCCTGATGGACGAGCCGTTGTCGGCGCTGGATTCGCAGACCCGCGAACTGCTGATGGAGGATTTCGTCCGGCTGCTCGCCGATGGCGGCATGGGCGCGGTCTATGTCACCCACAATCTCGAAGAGGCGGCGCGGCTTGCCGACCGCATCGTGGTGCTGTCGCGGCGTCCTGGCCGCATTCGGGAGGTCGTCAGCGTGCCGATGACGCGCACCGAGCGCGGTGACATTGCAGCCCGTGAAAAGCTGCTCGCGCTTCAGAACCAGATCTGGTCGCTGATCCGCAACGAGGCGATCGATGCCGAGCGCGAGGTTCAGCATGCTTGATCGCGCTCCGGCGGGACCATCTGCGAAGGATGAAGCGGTCCGACGCGTCCGCTTTCGCGGCGCCGGCTTCGTGCCGGCGAGCAGCCGTTTCGGCGGCTGGATCGCGCTCGCGCTGGTCATTGCGATCTGGCAGGCGGCCGGCAGCACCGGCCTCGTCAATCCGCTGTTCCTGCCGCCGCCATCGGCGATCGCGCGTGCAATTTACCAGCTCGCGATCTCGGGTGCGCTGTGGCAGCACCTTTCCGCGTCGCTCCTGCGCATCGGTGTCGGCTGGCTGCTCGGCACGGCGGCCGGTGTCGCGGTTGGCTTTGCCATCGGCCTCTCGCGGCTGGCGCGCAGCGTCGGCATCACCTTCATCTCGGCGCTGTTCCCGATCCCGAAGATCGCGCTGCTGCCGCTGTTGATCCTCTGGCTCGGCATCGGTGAAGAGCCGAAGATCGCGACCATCGCGCTCGGGGTGTTCTTCTCGACCGCGATCTCGGTCTATAGCGGCGTCGACGCGGTGCCGCGCAACCTGATCCGCATGGCGCAGAGCTTCAACGTGCCGTTCGCCACCATCGTGCGCAAGGTGGTCTGGCCGGGCGCGCTGCCCGCGATCCTCGCCGGCTTCCGCATCACGTCGTCGGTGGCGCTGCTGCTCGTCGTCAGCGCCGAGATGATCGGCGCGCAGTACGGCATCGGCGCGTTCGTGCTTCAGGCCGGCAATTTGATGCAGACGGATCAGCTGCTCGCGGGCGTGGTGATTTTATCGGTGTTTGGGTTGATCGTGGGGCGGGTGATCAACTGGCTGGAGATACGGCTCTTGCACTGGCGATAGCCGCAGTCACTGCAGCCGTAGGGTGGGTTAGCGAAGCGTAACCCACCACCTTGTGTCGCCGTGGAGAAACCGATGGTGGATTACGCCTTCGGCTAATCCACCCTACGACATTCACGCGTTCCCGCGATCCTCCCGGAACAAATCCAGCTTCTGCTGCACGGGGCGATCCGAGAAGCTGAACAGCACCGCATCCATGTCGGCCTCGTGCGTGACCCATTGCCAGCTCGGCACCACGAACAAATCGCGCGGGCCCCATTCGAAGGTCGAGTCCCCGATGCGGGTACGGCCGTGGCCTTCGATCGGACAGAACACCGTTGCGTCCGTCGAACGATAGCGCGCGGTCTTGAAGCCCTTCGGCAGCAACTGGATGAACGTGCCGATGGTCGGCATCGCGAAGTCGCCGGTCTCGGGGTTGCTGAATTTCAGCTTCAGCCCGTGACAGGCGTCCCACTCCTGGCTCGTGCGGGCTTTCTCCAGTGCCTCGCGCGTGTAGGCATAGGGATAGCTGAAGATCGGCGACGTCTTCGAGCTCCGCTTCACGTCGACCGGCAGTAAATTGTGGCCGTAGCGCGCAAAACTGTCGCCGGCGGGCCTTGTGATCTTCTGCTGGTCCTCGTTGGAGCCTTCCGCGAAAGAGCAGTCGAAGAACTGCACCAGCGGAATGTCGAGACCGTCGAGCCAGAACATCGGCTGGTCGGTCTCGTTGGAATGATCGTGCCAGGTCATCGACGGCGTGATGATGAAGTCGCCGGGCTCCATCGCGGTGCGCTCGCCGTCGACCGCGGTGTGGGCGCCCTTGCCTTCGAGCACGAAGCGCAGCGCCGATTGGCTGTGCCGGTGCGCGGGCGCGACGTCGCCGGGCACCACCATCTGCACGCCGGCATAGAGCGACGTGGTGATTTTCGACTGCCCGCGCAGGCCGGGATTTTCCAGCACCAGCACGCGCCGCTCGGCTTCTTTCGCCGTGATCAGCTTGCCGGCCTCGGTCATGTAGTCGCGGATGATGTCGAACTTCCACAGATGCGGCCGGCAGGCGCTCTTCGGCTCCGGCGTGATCAAATCGCTCATGACCGTCCAGAGCGCGGTGAGGTTCTCGCCGTCGATCTTCTTGTAGAACGCCTCGCGTTCCGGCGTCTTGGTCACGGCTTCCATGGTGCGGCTCCCGTCGTTTTGTTGATTGACAGTATACTTACGATCTAGGTAGCGTCAACGTGCGAACAAGAACGAAACGGGAGGGTTCCGATGAAGCTGCACGGCTATTTCCGCTCCAGCGCCGCCTACCGGGTACGGATCGCACTGAACCTGAAGGGTCTCGGTGCTGAGCACCTGCCGCATCACCTTCGTAAGGGCGAGCAATGCGCGCCGGCCTATCTCGCCATCAATCCGCAGGGCCTGGTGCCCGCGCTCGAGAACGATGCGGGCGCAGTGCTGACCCAGTCGGTCGCCATCATCGAATGGCTCGACGAGACCCATCCCAACCCGCCGCTGTTGCCGGGGGATGCGTTGCAGCGCGCCAAGGTGAGGGCGTTTGCGCTGGCGATCGCCTGCGACACTCACCCCGTACAGAATCTGAAGGTGCTGGCGCGGCTGCGCGAGCTTGGCCTTGCCGAGGAGAAGGTTCAGGACTGGGCGGCCTGGGTCAACCGCGAGGGCCTCGCGGCCTGCGAGACGCTGATCAGGGCCGAGCCGGGCCCGTTCTGCTTCGGGGATGCGCCGACGCTCGCCGATCTCTGCCTGGTGCCGCAGCTCGCCAATGCGCGCCGCTTCGGCGTCGACGTCTCGGCCTATCCGCGCCTGCTTAAGGCGGAAGCCGCGGCCAAGGCGCTGCCGGCGTTCGTCAACGCCGCGCCGGAGAACCAGCCCGATGCCGAGTAAGCCGCCTCCGATCACGATAGACGCAGTCTATGCCGCGCCGGGCTATCTGTTCCGGCGCATGCAGCAGATCGCGGTCTCGATCTTCATGGAGGAGTGCAAGGCGTTCGACCTCACGCCGGTGCAATACGCGGCGCTGATCGCGATCCACACCCACCCCGGCATCGACGCGACGCGACTGTCCGCGGTGATCGCCTTCGACCGCTCCACGCTCGGCAGCGTGATCGAGCGGCTTCAGGCCAAGGATTTCGTCGAGCGCAGGCCGGCGCCGGAAGACAAGCGGATCAAGCTGCTCTATTTGACCAAATCAGGCGCGGCGATCCTGCGTGACATCATTCCCGCCGTCGAACGCGCCCAGATGCGGATGCTGGAGCCGCTCAAGCCGGCGGACCGCAAGGCACTGATGGGGCTCCTGGCGCAGCTCGTCGATCTCAACAACGAGGCGTCGCGGGTGCCGCTCCGGGCGGAGGACGCGCTGGAGCATCTGGGGAAGGCGCCTTAATCCTGGTTGTCATTCCCCGCGAAGGCGGGGAATCCAGTACGCCGCAGCTTCTCTGCATAACTCGCCGTCTCGGAGTACTGGATCGCCCGCCTTCGCGGGCGATGACAGCGGAGGCTCACATCCGCAACAGCGCTTGCCGGTCGATCTTCCCCGTGCCGGTCTTCGGCAGCTCGTCGATGAAGATCACCTCGCGCGGATATTTGTACGGAAGCAGCTTGCCCTTCACGTAATCCTGCAGCCTGCGGGTCGCTTCGCTTTGATCCGCCGCGCGGCTGTTCATCACCACGACCGCCTTCAGCGTCATGCGCCGGTCCGGCAGCTCGGCGGCGAACACCGCGCATTCGCGGATGTCCGGGTGGTCGGCGAGGCACAGCTCGACCTCGAGCGGGTAGACCCACTGGCCGGAGATCTTGATGAGATCGTCGGCGCGGCCGCGGAAGAAGTGAAAGCCGTCGGCATCGCGGACGAAGCGGTCGCCGGTGTAGATCCAGCCGCCTTCGCGGATGGTCTCGGCGGATTTGTCCGGCCGGTTCCAGTATAGCGGCGTGTTGGAATCGCCGCGCACCCACAAGATGCCTTCCTCGTCGTCGGCGACATCGCGGCCGTCCTTGTCGCGCAGCGCGACCTCGTAGCCGGGCACGCGCAGGCCGGCGGCGCCAAGCTTCTTCCGCTCGGGACGGTTGGAGAGATAGATGTGCAGCACCTCGGTCGAGCCGAGGCCTTCGACGATCTCGAGACCGGTGAGCGTCTTCCAGCCGTTGAAGACGTCGGCCGAGAGCACCTCGGCGGCCGAGAGCGCCATGCGCAGCGACGAGAAGTCGGTCTTGTCGGCCCCCTCGGCCTTGGTCAGCGATGTATAGAGCGTCGGCAGGCCGAAGAAGACCGTCGGCTTGTACTGCTCGATCGCCGAAAAGATCGCCGCGGGCTTGGGCTGGCCCGGCAACAGCAGCGTCGTCGCGCCCGCCGAGAACGGGAAGGTGATCGCGTTGCCAAAGCCATAGGCGAAGAAGATTTTCGGCACCGAGAAGCAGATGTCATCCGGCGTCAGCTTCAAGACGTTCTGCGCAAAGGCGGCCTCACTATAGGCCATGTCGTGCTGGAGATGCACGATGCCCTTGGGCCGGCCGGTCGATCCGGACGAGTACATCCAGAACGCCATCTCGTTGCGATGCGTGTCGGCTTCCGCGAGTTCGGCCGGAAATTGCGGGAGCCAGCCGGCGGCAGAGACGGCGTTCGGTGCGGCGTGATCGCCCACCGCGCCATTGACGACGATCAGCGTCTGCAGGCCCGTGTCCTTGCAGGCCTCGGCGTTGAATCGTGCACAGAACTCGGCATCCGCCACCGCAACAGAAGCGCCGGAATCGGCGAGATAGAATTGCAGCAGATCCGGCGGCGTCAGCGTGTTGATGAGCAGCGGCACGAAGCCGGCACGTACCGCGCCGAAGAACGCGGCCGGATGAGCCGGGGTATCGTCGAGGAACAGCAGTACGCGGTCGCCGCGCTTGAGGCCGAGCGAGGCAAAGCCGTTGCCCCAGCGGCAGGCTTCCGCGCAGAGCTCCGCGTAGCTGCGCGTCCCCGCGGGGCCAATGAGTGCGAGCTTGTCGCCGCATCCTCTTGCGAGATTGTCGAATAGAACGCGGCTGGCATTGTAGACCTGCGGAACGGAAAAGCCGATCTCGCGCGCGCCCGCGCAGTCGGCGGGCACCTGATCGTTAATCTGCCCGCTCATGCCTCGTCCCCACCGTTCTTGGCGGCTTCGTAGCGCGCCATGAAGGCCGGCGACATCGCGCGCAGGCGGGAGTCGTCGATGCGGCCCGAACGGGTGATGTAGCTGTAGGCAAAGTCCATCAGGCCCTGCTGCATGTGCTGAGCAAAGTGCTCGTACCAGAAAGCGCTGGTCCGCGCGGCGTTGACGAGCTTCTGCACCACCGGCTTTCGCGCGGCCTGGTAGCGATGCAGGGCAGTGGACAGGTGCGCATCCGATTCCAGCGCCTTGACCAGCGCAATGGCGTCCTCGATCGCGAGCCGCGTGCCCGAGCCGATCGAGAAATGCGCCGAATGCAGCGCGTCGCCGAGCAACACCATGTTCTTGAACGACCAGTGCTCGTTCCAGACCCAGGGGAAGTTGCGCCAGACCGATTTGTTGGAGACCAGCGAGCGGCCGCCAAGCGTGTCGGCGAACACCTCCTCGCAGACACCCTTGGACTGCTCCACGTCCTTGTAGGCGAAACCGTAGGCCTGCCAGGTCGCGTGATCGCATTCGACCAGGAACGTGCTCATGGTCGGTGAGTAGCGGTAGTGGTGGGCGTTGAAGGCGCCGCGGTCGGTCTTCACGAAGGTCTGCGACAGCGTGTCGAAGCGCTTCGAGGTGCCGTACCAGACGAACTTGTTGGAGGAGTAGGACAGCGAGGTGCCGAAATCGCCCTCGAAGGCGCGGCGCACCAGCGAGTTCAGCCCGTCGGCAGCGACGATCAGATCGTGGCCGTTGAGCTGGTCAATCGCATGAATTGGCGTGTCGAAGCGCGGGGTGACGCCGACATCGAGTGCGCGCTGCTGCAGGAACCGCAACAGCTCGAGCCGGCCGATCGAGGAGAAGCCGACGCCGTCGATGGCGACGCTGTCGCCGCTCAGGTTCAGGGTGATGTTCTCCCAGCTCTCCATATGCGGCGCGATCGCGTCGACCGTCTCGGGGTCGTCGGCGCGCAGGAATTCCAGCGCCTGGTCAGAAAACACCACGCCAAAGCCCCAGGTCGCGTCGGCCGGGTTCTGTTCGAACAGGTCGACTTGATCCTCGGGGTGACGCTTCTTCCAGAGATAGGCGAAGTAGAGCCCACCGGGCCCCCCGCCGATCACGGCGATCCGCAACGTCTGTCCTCCCTGATTGACAGTATACTTACTATCTAGGGGTAGACTAATGTGCTCGGGTCGCCCGCGCCAGCGGAATTATCGGCAAGGCGCGCGGCACGCCGAAGCTCACGTCCGGACGCGCGTTTGGCGCGTGTCCGGAGCAGTGACCTTGCGAAGCATAGCCAAACCGTGGCGGCTTGGCCATCCGCCCCGTCAGACGCAGCGCTTCACGTAGACCCCGTCCACCAGCACCCCTGGTAAAGCGGACCACCGGATGGCACGCTTCTCTAGCGCGCAGCGAACGGCGCCAGCACGTCCTTGCAGGCGGGCGACAGCGACGCGGCGTTGCTGGCAATGCATTGGATGATCCGACCGCCACCTGGCGCCACGCTGCCGCACAGCGTGCGGACATCCTCGCGACATGCGGACTGGACGATGAACAGCTCTTCGCGTGGCCGCAGCGGGCGCAGCACGATCACGGCGGGCGCGGCTGCCGGTGCAGCTGCCGCAGGAGCTGCGCCCGCAGGTGCCGCCGTTGCTGCCGCGCCACCGCCGGCCGCGGCGCTCACGGCCTTCTCGCAGGCCGGCGAAACCTTTGCCTTGTTCTTCTCCAGGCATTCGAGCGCAGGCGCGCCGCCCGGTGGCACGCTGGCGCACACCGTGGGATAATCGGCGCGGCACGCGCTCTTGACGGCAGCGACCTGCGCGCTGCTCGGCTGTTTGGCTGCAGCGGCGGCTGCAGCAGCCTTGGGCGCGGCCGCCGCAGCCGGCTTTGCGGCGGGAGCGGTTTCAGCCTTCGGCGCGGCAGGCGCGGCCTCCGCCTTGGGTGCGGCCTCCTTGGGTGCAGCCTCGGTCTTCGGCGCGGCTTCGGTCTTCGGCGCCGCAGCAGGCTCGACCGCGCGAACCGCGGTTTGGCATCCCGATGACAAGCTGGACATGTTCTTCTGCAGGCATTGATAGGCTTCCACGCCGCCGGGCGTGACGCTCGAACAGTGCGCCATGAAGTCCGAGCGGCATGCGGAGCGGATCGCGCTCTTCTGCGCCTCGGTCGGTGCCTGTGCGAATGCGCCTGCTGCAGTTGCGAACAGAGCCGCCGCCAGCAACGCCCCGCGTGCTGATGCATGTTTCAACGTGTTGAACATCCGAGTGAATCCTGCCCTGTCGGTAACGCCGACATTTTTTCAAAAGTGATGCAAACAATCGTCGCGGGTGATGCCGCGCGCGACATCATTGGCCGCCGCGACCTCTACCGCAAGTAGATATTGGCGTTGCAATTGCGACGTAACTAGGTCGTCAGAGCTTGACCATCCGCTTGCCGCGGTTCTCGCCCGCCAGCAATCCGATCAGCGCCTTCGGCGTGTTCTCGAGGCCGTCGATGATGTCCTCCTGCACCTTCAGTTTGCCGGACGTGACCCAGGCCTGGAGATCGGCGAGCGCACGCTGGCTTTCCTTCATGTAGTCCATCACGATGAAGCCCTGCATGACGAGCCGCTTCACCACGATCAGGCCGGGCACGCCGCGCGGGCCGTGTGCCGAGGGCGCGCCGTCATATTGCGAGATCGCGCCGCAGCACGCGATGCGGCCGTAATTGTTCATCTGCGGCAGGCAGGCTTCGAGAATGTCGCCGCCGACATTGTCGAAATAGACGTCGATGCCCTTCGGAGCCGCCGCGCGCAGCGCCTTGAACACCGCGCCGTCCTTGTAGTCGACGGCGGCATCGAAGCCGAGCTCGGAGGTCAGCCAGTTGCACTTGTCGGCGCCGCCGGCGATGCCGACCACGCGGCATCCCTTGATCTTCGCGATCTGCCCGACAATCGAGCCGACCGAGCCCGCGGCCGCGGAGACTACGACCGTCTCGCCCTCTTTGGGCTTGCCGATCTCCAGCAGGCCGAAATAGGCTGTGAGGCCGGCGATGCCGAACACGCTGAGCAGATGCGTCATCGGCTCGAGCTTCGGCATCTTGGTGAGATGTTTGGCGGGCACTGCCGCCAACTCCTGCCAGCCGGTGTCGCCGAACACGATGTCGCCGGGCGCAAGCCCCGGCGCCTTCGAGCTGATGACCTCGGCGATGGCGCCGCCGGCCATCACGCTGTTGGCTTCGACCGCTGAGCGATAGGTCGCGCCGTGCATCCAGGCGCGGTTGGCGGCGTCGAGCGAGATGTATCGCACGCGCAGCAAGGCCTCGCCGTCCTTCGGCTCAGGCACCACACCCTCGACCATCTTGAAGTGCTCGGGACCGAGCTTGCCGCTGGGCTTTTCCACCAGAAGAATCTGACGATTGACGCTGCCGCTCATGATGTTTCCCCTCGGTCGTTGACGATTATTGATGCAGCTGCCGCAAGAAAAACGTGCAAGCCGCTTTCGTTGTGCGCTGCATGCAGGCTAGATCGCGGGCGCCAGTTTCGCAACGGGAACATCCGCCCCGACGGTCGCACGCCAAGCGTGTTGCGCAGCCGTCATATCTGCGACATCATGAAGCGATCGGTGTAGCGGGGGTGTTCAATGTCGAACAGGTTTACGCAATTCATTCTGGTGGCGATGGTGCTGGGCATCATCATGGGCGCGGCGATCTACAATTTCCTGCCCGACACGCGGGGCGACTGGGCCTCGTCCATCAACCTGATCGCCGTGATCTTCCTGCGCCTGATCAAGATGATCATCGCGCCGCTGGTGTTTGCGACCCTGGTCGGCGGCATTGCTCATATGGGTTCGGGCTCCAAGCTCGGCCGCATCTTCGCCAAGACCATGGGCTGGTTCGTCAGCGCCTCTTTCGTCTCGCTGATGCTCGGCCTCGTGATGGTCAATCTGCTCCAGCCCGGCGCGAACTTCCCCGGTACGTTGCCTGACAAGGCGCAGTCGACGGGCCTGCCGGTTTCCGCCTTCTCGATCGAAAAATTCCTGACCCATCTGATCCCGACCTCGATCGCGGATGCGATGGCGCAGAACGAGATCCTGCAGATCGTGATCTTCGCCGTGTTCTTCTCGGTGGCGATGGGCTCAATGCCCGAGCGCTCCAAGCCGATCCTGGCGCTGATCGACGACATCGGCCATATCATGCTCAAGGTGACGGGCTATGTGATGCTGTTCGCGCCGTTCGCTGTCTGGGCCGCCATCACCGCGACGGTTGCCAAGAACGGCCTGCTGGTGCTCTGGAAGCTCATCGTCTTCATGGGTGGCTTCTATCTCTCGCTCGCGCTGCTGTGGGGCATCCTGGTGGTCGTGGGCTTCATCGTGATCGGGCCGCGCTACGCCCATCTGCTGAAGCTGATCCGCGAGCCGCTGATGATCGCGTTCTCCACTGCGAGCTCTGAAGCGGCCTATCCGAAAACCCTGGAGGGGCTGAACAAGTTCGGCGCCTCGTCGCGGATCTCGAGCTTCGTGCTGCCGCTCGGCTATTCCTTCAATCTCGACGGCACGATGATGTACTGCACCTTCGCGAGCATCTTCATCGCGCAGAGCTATCACATCGACATGCCGCTCGGCACGCAGCTCGCGATGCTGGCGACCCTGATGATCACCTCGAAGGGCGTCGCCGGCGTGCCGCGCGCCTCCCTCGTGGTGATCGCCTCGACGCTGTCGCAATTCGGCATCCCCGAGGCGGGGCTGTTGATGATCATGGGTATCGATACATTCCTCGACATGGGCCGCAGCGCCACCAACGTGATCGGCAACACACTCGCGACCTCGGTCGTGGCCAAGTGGGAAGGCGAGCTCGGGCCCGAGCACGAGCTTGGAGCGGGCGATGCCGTGCCGGGGGACATGATCCCTGGCGAAGTGCCCGCGATGGCCAGCCATTGATCGGAGTGCATCATGCGCCTTTCAATGGCGATATCGGGCGGCCTCTTGCTGGCAGCGTGCCAGCTGGCCACGGGTGCCTCCGCCCAGACCGGTGGCAGCGAAGGGCTTAGCCCGACGCTGTCAGCGATCAAGACCGCGCACACCGTGCGGCTCGGCTATCGCGAGAGCTCGCCGCCGTTCTCCTTCCTCGACCAGGCCAACCGGCCGATCGGCTACAGCCTCGAGCTCTGCGAGGCGATCGTCGAGGAGATCGGCGTCGAGGTCGACGATCCCAATCTCAAGATCGCCTACGTCAAGGTCACCTCGGATGACCGCATCGACGCCGTGCTCCAGAACAAGATCGACCTGGAATGCGGCTCGACCACGGCCAATGCCGAACGCGCCAAGCGCGTCGCCTTCTCGCCGCTGATGTTCGTCGCCGGCACCAAGTTGATGGTGCCGAAGGCCTCCAGCGTCCAGTCACTGACTGATCTGAAGGGCAAGACCATCGTGGTGACGAAGGGCACCACCAACGAGCAGGCGATCCAGGCGGCCGACAAGAAGTCCTCGTTGGGACTGACCATCGTTGTCGGTGCCGATCACGAACAGTCATACCAGATGCTCGTCGACGGCAAGGCCGATGCGTTCGCGACCGACGATATCCTGCTGTCCAGCCTGATCGTGCGCCACAAGGCGCAGGACAAGTTCCGCGTCACCGGCGATTACCTGTCCTACGACCCCTACGGCATCATGTTCCGCAAGGGCGAACCGCAACTGGCGGCGGTGGTCGACCGTACCTTCCGCAAGCTCGGCTCCAACCACGACCTCGTTCCGCTCTACAACAAATGGTTCACCGCACGGCTTCCGACCGGCGAGCGGCTGAACGTGCCGATCTCGCTGCAGTTGGAGGAAGCCTTCAAGGCGATGGACGATTCCGCGAGCGCGAATAACTAGCGCTTGTGCGATGAGCGCCGCTGCGCCCTCTCTCCTTACAAGGCAGGGCAATTGCATATCGCGTGCACGATGCGGCCCCATCGGCAGTGGGCTCCCTCTCCCGCTTGCGGGGGAGGGCTGGGGTGGGGGTGTCTCCGCGTCGGGATTGCTGAGAATTGCGCAGGATGTCCCTGTGTGGTGAGAGCCCTCACCCGCCGCGCGCGGGACGATGCTGCGCATCGCCCGGGGCGCGTCGGCCTCTCCCGCAAGCGGGAGAGGCGTCGGCCTCTCCCGCAAGCGGGAGAGGCGGAGCAAGCCCGCGGTCCTCGTGAAATCCATATGCGATTGCCCTGCCTTACCAGCGGAGAGGGCGCAGCAACGATCAGCGCGCGCTCACGCGCCGGCGGGCACCTGGTCCAGAAATCCCGTGATGCTCCTGATGCGGCCGTCCTTCAGCACGGCGAAATCCGTCCCCTTGATCGGGCTGTCGATGCCATCAGGACCAAGGCCCCAACTGAAGCGGACATGGTCGCCGTAGCCGTTGGGCTCGCCGATCAGCTTGAACTTGAAATCGGGAAAGCGCTGCTGCACGCCTGCGATCAGCGCATCGACGCCGTCATGGCCGTCGCCCTTCATCAGGGGATCGACATAGCTCGCATCCGCCGTCCAGTTCTGGCTCAGCAGTTCGCGCCGGCGATCGGCTGCACGTTCGTTCCAGAGGTCGATATAGCGGCGGGCGATGGTGATCGGGTCGGTCATTGTCGTCTCCTTCGATGGCGCCGTGTCGTTCGGCTGACCTGACTATCGAAGGTTCACGCGCGCTGATCGATTACCTCGGAGGTCATGCGCATGATCCGGGAAAGTGTGAAGCGGTTTCCCGATCGGATCATGCGCCGACAAGCGCGCGCAAATGTTTGTCGCGAACTTACTTGGCCGCAGTGACCATGATTTCGACGGTGTATTGTGCTGCCGCGAGCTTGGCTTCGACGGTGGCGCGCGCCGGCGTGTTGCCGGGCGAGACCCAGGCGTCCCACACCGCATTCATCTCGCCAAACGTCTTCATGTCGGTGATGTAGATCGTGGCCGAGAGCAGTTTCGACTTGTCGGTGCCGGCCTTGGCGAGATGGCTGTCGATGGTCGCCAGGATGTCCTGGGTCTGCTTCGTCACGCTTTCGCCGGCGGCGTTGTTGGCGACGACACCGGCGAGATAGACGGTGTTGCCGTGCACGACGACCTGGCTCATGCGCGGGCCGGTTTCAAGACGCTGAATGCTCATTGGGAGTCTCCTTTGAATGGCGGCCCTGTCTAGCGCAGCGGCTTGCCCTGTGCCACCCCAGGCACGCATGCATTGCAAGGCACGCATGCGTCGCCGGCTATGCATGCGTTGCACTTCAAGGAAACTGGCCGAAGAACGTCCAGATCGTCTCGGCTGCGTCGATGTCGCCGTTCTGCGTCCCGAGCAAGCTGGTTGCGACCTTCGGGAAGCGGGCATCCGGAGAAAATCCGGGCATGCGATGGCCGCCTTGATTGATCCGATAAAGCACGACCTCGTGCCCCTCAGGACAGCGCGAGGAGATTCGTGTCACCGTCGACTGGTCTGCGGGCGCCCTGTCGGGCAGATCGGTCATGTCGGAATTATCGATCTCGCAGCCGTTGAGCTTGCGCCAGAACGCAAGCGTCTCGTCGGTGGACCAGAAACCGTCTGCGGCATAATAGCTCGATCCGCGGCCGCCCTCGTAGGGGACCAGCGGATCGGCCGTGCCGTTCATCAGCAGCATCGGCAGCGGCCGCGACGGATGGCACGTGACAGCGGCCTCATCGGTGAGATTCATGCTCACGCTCGCGCCGGCAGCAAACAGATCGGCGCGGGCGCAGACGAGCGTCATTGCCATGGCGCCGCCATTGGAAATGCCGGTGACATAGACGCGGCGAGGGTCGGCGGTGCCGTTCGCCACCAGCTTCTCGACCAGCTTTGCGATGAAGGCGACGTCGTCGGTGCCCGCGCGCGGACCACGGAGCGCCGGTCCCGCCTTGGTCCGCGCATCGACCCATGCGTGGTTGAGGCCATCAGGAAAGACCACCGCAAACCCTTCGCGCTTTGCGACCTGCGGCCACGCCGTCCGCGTCATCATGTCGGCGCCGCGCTGGGTCTTGCCGTGCAGCACGACGACGAGCGGCACCAGCCGCTTCGCCGGCAATTGCACAGCGTAGGACCGCTTCACGCCGTCGATATCGATCGTATCGGCGGACGCAGCCGGGGCGGCGGCCAATGCCGCAACAAGCGCCGCGATGCGCAGCCGCCGCCGCATCATCTAGCCCACGGCTTTCGCCGCGGCCCGGCCTGCATTGCGGCCCGAGAACAGGCAGCCGCCGAGGAACGTGCCTTCCAGCGAACGATAGCCGTGCACGCCGCCGCCGCCGAAGCCGGCAGCTTCGCCCGCTGCATAGAGGCCGGGAATGACGCTGCCCTCCTCGCCGAACACGCGCGAAGAGAGGTCGGTCTCGAAACCGCCCAGCGTCTTGCGGGTGAGGATGTTGAGCTTGACCGCGATCAGCGGCCCTTGCGCGGGATCGAGGATGCGGTGCGGGGAGGCGGTGCGGATCAGCCTGTCGCCGATATAACGCCGCGCATTGTGAATGTTCATCACCTGCGCATCCTTGACGTAAGGGTTGGCGATCTCACGGTCGCGCGCCTCAATCTGCATCTTGATGTGCTCGAGCTTGAGGAGGTCGCTGCCGGCCAGCTTGTTCATGGCCGCAACGAGATCCTCGATCTTGTCGCGCACGATGAAGTCGACACCATGGCTTTTGAACGCTTCCACCGGCGCCGGTGCGCCCTTGTTGGTGGCGCGCTTGATTGTCATGCGCCAGCTCTTGCCGGTGAGGTCGGGATTCTGCTCCGAGCCCGACAGCGCAAACTCCTTCTTGATGATGCTCTGGGTCAGGATGAACCAGGAATAATCGTAGCCGGTGGACATGATGTATTGGAGCTGGCCGAGCGTGTCGGAGCCGGGAAACAACGGCGCCGGCAAGCGCGTGCCGGTGGCGTCGAACCACATCGAGGAAGGGCCGGGCAGAATGCGGATACCGTGGCGCGGCCAGATCGGTGACCAGTTCTGGATGCCTTCGACATAATGCCACATGCGGTCGCGGTTGATCAGCCGCGCGCCTGATTTTTCGGTGATGCCGATCATGCGGCCGTCGACATGCTCCGGCACGCCGGAGATCATGAATTTGGGCGGCGCGCCGAGCCGCTTCGGCCAGTTCTGCCGCACCAGCTCGTGATTGCCGCCGATGCCGCCCGAGGCGACGATCACGGCTTGCGCCTTCAACGCAAACTCGCCGATGACGTTGCGCGAGGAGCTTTTTCCCCGCTCGACATTATCCGGGGCGAGAATGGCACCGCTGACGCCATCCACCGTGCCGTTGGTGATCGAGAGCGCATCGACGCGATGGCGGAACCTGAAGCTCAGCCGGCCGCTCCTGAGGGCCTCGCGCGCGCGGCGCTCGAACGGCTCGACGATGCCGGGCCCGGTGCCCCAGGTGACATGAAAGCGCGGCACCGAATTGCCGTGGCCCATCGCATCATAGCCGCCGCGCTCGGCCCATCCGACCACGGGAAAGATGCGATGGCCCATCGCGCGCAGCCACGCACGCTTCTCGCCGGCCGCGAACGCCACATAGGCCTCGGCCCATTGCCGAGGCCAGAAATCCTCGTCGCGGTCGAAGCCGGCGGTGCCAAGCCAGTCCTGCATCGCAAGGTCGAAGGAGTCCCTGATGCCGAGCCGGCGCTGCTCCGGCGAATCGACCAGGAACAATCCGCCGAACGACCAGAACGCCTGGCCGCCGAGCGACTGCTCGCCCTCCTGGTCGACCACGATCACGCGCTTGCCGGCGTCCGCGATCTCGGTTGCGGCCACGAGGCCCGACAGTCCTGCGCCGACAACGATGACGTCAGTCTCTTCAGCCATCTGTTCGGCCATATGTTGCCCCCTCCATGTGTTCCCCCTCCACAGGTTCCTCCCTGTAGTTGCCCGGATTGAAGCCGGCGGTTGCAACTGAGATCAAGAGTACGGCGCGTAAGACATCGTTAACTTGTTCCACTTCGGGAAAAAGACCGGCTGAGTGCAGCGCCGGCGCAACACTGGATTTGAATTTGTTTTGAGCGAGCCGGCATGCCTAGACAAAACCGCGGTTACGACGGACCCTAGCAGGGCATCACCACCTGACACACAGATTCGAATTCGACTGGGGCGGGGGCCAATGAAGTTTCTGACGGGGTTGTTTGCGGCGGTTCTCCTGATCGCGAGCATGGGCGCTTCTCACGCGGTGGTTCGGATCGCGGATGACCGCGGCGGCCGGATCGGAACCTACGTCGACAAATACCAGGACCTGCGACAGTCGGGCGACACCGTCATCATCGACGGTCTCTGCGCCTCTGCCTGCACCATCGTCCTCGGCGCCATCCCGCCCGACCGCATCTGCGTGACGTCGCACGCGACATTGGGCTTCCACGCAGCGTGGGATTTCGGCAGCAACGGCCGTGCCGTCACCAATACCGAAGCGACCCAGATGCTCTATGCGATGTATCCCTCGCAGGTGAAGCGCTGGATCAATCAGCGCGGCGGGCTCACCCCGCATATGCTGTTCCTGAAGGGCCGGCAGCTCCAGGCCATGTACAAGCCCTGCTACCTCGACGCGCAGGCCTCGGCCAACAAGCCGTCGCGCGCGCCACTCCCGCAAGCGGATCGGCTCGAATCCGCCCGGGGCCAGCTCTTGCACTGACGTCCTCGGCCTGACGGGATTCTTTGCCAGCCGGTGCTGCCTTGCCCGCAGGCGGGGCAAAGCTTATCTGAACGCTCGGGAAACTCACGTTTTCACCCCGATCGTTGTCATGGCTCAACCACTGCACCCCGCCCATCCTGTATCGGACAATTCGCCCACTGCCGGCCGGATGCCGTTCGTGCTGCTGTTGGCGGGTGCCGGCGTCGGCAGCCTGGTCGTGCTCGGTGCGCTCGCGCTCTGGTTCCACTATGGCAGCCAGGTGTTCTTCGAAATGATCAGGACCGGTTTTGCCGCCTGCTTCTGACCCGCGACAGGAAGTTTTCCGCCCATGAGTTCCACCGCCCGTCCGCTGGTGATCGCGACCGCCTTCGCCGCAAGCCTCGTCCTCGGGCTCCTGATCGTATTCTGGGCCATGGGCGGGGTCAGCAAGGTGGCGCAGCCGGCCGCGATCGGCGGCCCGTTCCAGCTCACCGACCAGAACGGCAAGCCCGTCACCGACAAGAACCTGAAGGGCAAGCCGACCTTGATCTTCTTCGGCTACACCCATTGCCCCGATGTCTGCCCAACCTCGCTGTTCGAGATCTCGGAAGTGCTGCGCGCGATGGGCAAGGACGCCGACAAGGTCAACGCCGTCTTCATCTCGGTCGATCCCGAGCGCGATACGCCGGGGACGATGAAGGATTATCTGTCGAGCTTCGACCCGCACCTCGAAGGCCTCAGCGGCGATCCTGCCGAGACCGCCAAGGTGATCACCTCCTACCGGGTCTACGCCAAGAAAGTCCCGACCAAGGACGGCGACTACACCATGGACCACACCGCGCTGATCTATCTGATGGACCGCGACGGTCGCTTCGTCTCGCCGTTCAACCTGAAGCGCACGCCGGAAGAAGCCGCAGTGGACTTGAAGCGGTATCTGTAGGCTCCCTATTCGCCGCAATCGGCGCTCGCGTTCCCGGCCGGATGGGCTATAAGGCCCTCCGATCCCAACGAAAATCGTTCATTTTCAGCCGATGGCTCCATCGCAACAGGCGAAATCGTCCAAATCCGCCCGTGGCTTGCTGACCGGGCTGGTCGTCGGCGTCTGCCTGCTCGCTGCCGCGCCGTGCGCGCAGGCGCAGGCTCCGGCCAAGCAGCCCCCAACGGCGCCGCAAGCCTCACCTCAGGTCGCGCCGCAAGCCGCACCCCAGGCCGTGCCGGGCTTCTGGGACCCACGGCGGCGGCCGGAGCGGCCGGACCTGTCGCGCCTGACAGTGATCCGTTTCCTGACCGAGACCGACTATCCGCCGTTCAACTATACCGGCGCCGACGGCAATCCGGCCGGCTTCAACGTCGACTTCGCCCGCGCGCTGTGCGAGGAGATCAAGGTCACCTGCACGGTGCAGATGCGCCGCTTCGAGACGCTGGTCGATGCACTCGCCTCCAACCGGGGCGACGCCATCATCGCCTCGATGGCGGTGAGCCCGCAGCTCCGCGCCCGGGTCGACTTCACCGATCCCTATTACCGCGTGCCGGCGCGCTTCGTCTCGCGCAAGGACGCGGTGATGCCGGAGATCCGGCCCGAATATCTCGAAGGCAAGAAGGTCGGCGTCATCGCCGGCTCCGCGCATGAAGCCTATCTCAAGGCGATGTTCACCGACGCCGAGCTGCACCCCTATCCCAACGACGATGCCGTGCGCGCCGCCTTGCGCAAGGGCGAGGTCGACTTCATCTTCGGCGACGCCATCGCGCTTGCGTTCTGGATCAACGGCACCGATTCCGGCGATTGTTGCGCCTTCTCCGGCGGTCCCTTCGTCGAAAGCCGCTTCTTCGGCGAAGGCATCGGCATCGCCGTGCGCAAGGGCAACGACGTGCTGCGCCAGGCCCTGAACTGGGCGATGTTCCGCGTCTGGGAAAAGGGCCGCTACACGGATCTGTGGCTGCGGTACTTCTCGGTGAGCCCGTTTTAGTTCGCTGCCTCCTCGTTGTCATTGCGAGGAGCGCAGCGACGAAGCAATCCAGAGTGCTTCTGCGCGAAGATTCTGGATTGCTTCGCTTCGCTCGCAATGACGGTGGGTGCGGTTGCACCGTCTCGCAAAATTGCATTCTGCCCGGAAATCGCTATTTTCCGCGCCCCGGAGGCCCCTTAGATGTCCGTTATCGATCTTGCCGCGAACCCGAGCGATCTGCGTGCGCTCGCCGAACAATCCAACGCCTGGCCGTTCGAGCAGGCGAAGGCCATTGTCGCGCGGCTGAAGAAAAGCCCGAAGGACGAGGTGCTGTTCGAGACCGGCTACGGGCCATCAGGCCTGCCGCATATCGGCACCTTCGGCGAGGTCGCGCGCACCTCGATGGTGCGGCACGCCTTTCATGTGCTGACCGAGAACAAGATCAGGACCCGCCTGCTCGCGTTCTCCGACGACATGGACGGGTTTCGGAAAGTGCCCGACAACGTCCCCAACAAGGAGATGCTGGCCGCGCATCTCGGCAAGCCGCTGACGCGCGTGCCGGACCCGTTCTCCAACGAGTACCCGTCGTTCGGGCACCACAACAATGCGCGGCTGCGCGCCTTCCTCGATCATTTCGGCTTCGACTACGAATTCGCGAGCTCGACCGACTATTACACGTCCGGCCGTTTCGACGCGACGCTGCTTAAAATGCTCGCGGCCTACGACAAGGTGATGGCGATCATCCTGCCGACGCTCGGCCCCGATCGCCGCGCGACCTATTCGCCGTTCCTCCCCATCAGCAAGACCACGGGTGTGGTGCTGCAGGTGCCGATGATCCGCCGCGACGTTGCGGCCGGCACCGTGACCTATCTCGATCCCGATACCAACCAGGAAGTCGAGACGCTGGTCACCGGCGGCAACGTCAAGTGCCAATGGAAGGCCGACTGGGCGATGCGCTGGGTTGCGCTCGGCGTCGATTACGAGATGGCCGGCAAGGATTTGATCGACTCGGTCAAACTCTCCGGCGCGATCGCGAGGGCACTCGGCGCCACGCCGCCGGAGGGCTTCAACTACGAGCTCTTCCTCGACGACAAGGGCCAGAAGATTTCGAAGTCGAAGGGCAACGGGCTGACCATCGACGAATGGCTGCGCTACGCCTCGCCGGAATCGCTGTCGCTGTTCATGTATCGCGAGCCGAAGGCGGCCAAGCGGCTGTATTTCGACGTCATCCCGCGCAACGTCGACGACTACCAGCAGTTCATCGACGGCTTTGCCAAGCAGGACGCCAAACAGCAGCTCGGCAATCCGGTCTGGCACGTTCACAGCGGCCATCCGCCGAAGTTCGATATGCCCGTCACGTTCCAGCTCTTGCTGACGCTGGTGTCGTCGTCGAATGCGGAGAATGCCGAGACGCTGTGGGGTTTCATTGGCCGCTATCGGCCTGGCGTGAGCCCGCAGACGCATCCCAAGCTCGACGCGATGGTCGGCTATGCCATCAACTATTATCGCGACTTCGTCGCGCCGACGAAGACGTTCCGCGAACCGACCGAGACCGAGCGCGCGGCGCTGCAGGATTTGCGCGATGCATTATCGCAGCTGCCGCAGGATGCCACGGCCGAGGACATCCAGAACGTCGTCTACGAGATCGGCCGCCGCGAGCCGTTCCTCGATCCGGTCAAGAAGGGCAAGGACGGCCGTCCCGGCGTGACACTCGACTGGTTCAACATGCTCTACCAGGTGCTGCTCGGCCAGGAAAAGGGCCCGCGCTTCGGCTCCTTTGTCGCGGTGTATGGCGTGCAGAACGCGGTGAACATGATCGACGGCGCACTGGCGCGGAGTGCGTGAGGCGGTTGTAGCGAACGCGTAGCCCGGATGAGCGAAGCGACATCCGGGGTTTTCGCTAGTTAGCCGCACCAGCGGTCCCGGATGTCGCTTCGCTCATTCGGGCTACGGACCTTCAGCCCCCCGCTCAGGTCGACCGCAGCACGTAGCGCCGGTTATCCTTCTGCACCGGGCGCGCGTTCATCGGGTAGAGCTTTGCGAATGCGGCGACGTCGGTGGCCGACGCCTGGATGGGGGTCGTCAACAACAGCCACTCGACCACTTCTGAGCAAGGCGGCGTCGTCAGCGAGCCGGGATAGCGGAAGTAGCTGAGCCTCGTGGGCAGCATGGCGTGGGGATCGATGGTCGAATCCGCCTTCACGGCGGGGCCTTCCGCGGCCGGCATGGTCTTGACGATCTTGCCGAAGGCAGGGTTCGGCCTGCCCTCGGCCATCAGCACGCCGACCACGGCGAGCCCGCCGGCATCGTTGCGGTGGACGAAATGCGCCTCCATCGGAAAATTCTTGCCGCCGATCATGTGCTCGCTCGGCCGGTGGAAATGCACCTGGAGCAGCTTGTATTTGACGTCGCCGAGCGTGAGCGTGCTGCCCTCGGTGAAGTTGAGCTGGATCGTGTGCCCGTTGTTGACGATGGTGTCGGCGCTCTTGCCCCAGTTCAGCTTCAGCGCGGGCAGTTGCGATTTGACCGTCGCCTCGATGTCGATCGGCGATTGTTGCAGGCCGACCGCGCAGGCCTTGTTGGCCGCGTCGAGATCGCCCCATTTGGCGCCGGCGCCTTCATAACTCCAATGCGCACCTTCGGCGGCGAAGGCCGGCTTGCAGAGCGGACAAAGCGCAAGACCTGCGAGGGCCTTCAATGCGTGACGGCGATCCATCATATTCCCCCTGACATGAATTTGCTCGGCAATGAGTGGCCGCAACCTATGCGAGAGAGATGCTGAGTCGCAAGGATGCCCGCGGCGAATGCGGCGCGGCTGAAATCATCGCCCGGTCACGACGCAGGCGAGACGTGATCACTGGCTCGCCCACACGATCCGCGCGATCCAGCCGACCTCGCTCGCTGCCATCCTGCGTTCGGCCTGGGAGGCATCGAGCGGCTGCAAATCCACAGCCTTTGCCGTGCGGCGCTTCAGCGTCGCCACCGTCACCTCGCCTGCCCTGGTCTTCACCACCACGCGATCCCCTTTGCGGATCGGCGCGCCGGGTGCGACCAGGATGATGTCGCCGTCGCGATAGGCGGGCGCAAGCGCTTCGCCGGAAATCTGCAGCGCGAAGCTGTGGTTGTCCTCGGCGGCGGGAAGGGCAAATTCGGTCCAGCTCTTGCCGATGGGAAGGCCGGACTCGTCGAAGGCGCCGCTCGCGCCCGCCAGTGCCAAGCCGAGCAGCGGCACCGAGCGGCCGCCGCCTGCCTCGTCGCCGACCAGCCTGGCAAAAATGTCGATCGAGGAATCTGCCGCCGCCAGCGCTTTCGCGATCGATTCGGTCGAGGGCCAGCGCTCGCGGCCGTCGGAGGTGACGCGCTTGGACTTGTTGAAGGTGGTGGGATCGAGCCCGGCGCGCTTGGCGAGGCCCGACGGCGACAAGCCGGCGCGCGCCGCCAGCCGATCCAGCGCGCCCCAGATCTGGTCGTGAGTGAGGATCCTCTGCGCTTTGGCCTGCCTGACCATGAAAGGTCCAGCCCGTCGCAACTCAGGAAAACTATCCTCGAATCAACCGGTTTTCCGCTTTTTGCGCAAGGGGCACGCTGAGCGTGTTTTCAAGCGAACCGGTTACCGGTTCGCACCAGGAAACGCGTCAAAGCAGGAATTTGGCGCTCCGCTTCGATTTCATCGGAACGGAAATGGCTCTAAGTCTTGAGTTCGGAGGGGGCGGCCATTACGGTCGCGCCCGGGTTTCAGGGACCCGCACGACCCAAAAACCCCAAAAGACTCAACGAGCAAACAGGGCTGCGTAAGCGGTGGTCAAGATCTACAAAATCTGTCCGGCCTCGGCCTGGCGTGAGGCGGAACGGCAGGGCGTCTACCGCGGCAGCGCGGACGATTCGCGCGACGGATTCATCCATTTCTCCACCGCCGTCCAGGTTCCCGAGACCCTGCGCAAGCATTATCTCGGGCAGCGCGCGCTGTTCCTGGTCGAGGTCGACGGCGATGCGCTCGGCAGCGCATTGCGCTGGGAGCGTTCGCGCAATGAGGAGCTGTTTCCGCATCTCTATGGCGAACTCGATCTCGGTGCGGTGATTGCCGTGATGAACCTCAACACGCGCTCCGACGGTGGCCACGATGTTCCGGAGCTTGCCCCGTGATCCGCGCTTTCGACGCTCTCTCGCTGCCGGTGTTGCGTTGGCTCGATCCGGAGGATGCGCATCGCCTCGCGATCCAGGGCCTGCGCTTCCTGCCGCCGGGCAAGCCGCACGCTGACGATCCCAAGCTTGCGGTGCGTGCGTTCGGGCTCAACTTCCCCAATCCGATCGGCATGGCCGCGGGCTTCGACAAGAGCGCCGAAGTGCCGGATGCGCTGCTGCGGCTCGGCTTCGGCTTCGTCGAGATCGGCTCGGTGACGCCGAAGCCGCAAAGCGGCAATCCGCGACCGCGGCTGTTTCGTCTGGAACGCGACGAAGCCGTGATCAATCGCATGGGCTTCAACAATGACGGCGCGGAGACAGCGCTGCGCAGGCTCGCGGCGCGCGCGCAGCACGGCGGCATCGTCGGCGTCAATGTCGGCGCCAACAAGGATTCGCCCGACCGCGTCAATGACTACGTCAAGCTGATCGAGACATTTGCGCCGGTCGCGAGCTATTTCACCGTCAACGTGTCCTCGCCGAACACGCCGGGCCTGCGCAATCTGCAGGAAGGCGCGCTGCTCGACGATCTCCTCGCCAGGGTGATCGACGCGCGCGAGCGGGTGCGGCAAAAGGCCGGCGACACGCCGGTGCTGCTCAAGATCGCGCCGGATTTGAGCCTCGCCCAGCTCGACGACGTCGTGCAGGTCGCACGCTCGCGCCGGGTCGACGGCATGATCGTGTCGAACACCACGATCGCGCGGCCGAGCACGCTGCGCGAGGAGATGCGCGCCAAGGAGCAGGGCGGCCTGTCCGGCCGGCCGCTGTTCCGGCTGTCGACGCGGATGGTCGCGGAAACCTATGTGCGCGTCGAGGGCGCATTCCCCCTGATCGGCGTCGGGGGTGTGGACTCGGGCGGCGCCGCGCTGACGAAAATCCGCGCCGGCGCGAGCCTGATCCAGCTCTATTCGTCGCTGGTCTACAAGGGCCTCGGCCTCGTCGACGAGATCAAGCGCGATCTCGCCTCGACCCTATTGCGCACCGGGCGGGATTCTCTCTCCGAGATCGTCGGCTCCGACGCCGCCACGTTGACGGCGGAAGCCTGGCCGGGGATGTAGCTCTTCGCCGCGTAGCCCGGATGGAGCGAAGCCCAATCCGGGATTCTATCCGCGGACGCGAAGGTCCCGGATTACGCTTTCGCTCCATCCGGGCTACGCGTTACAGCGACTGCTTCGAAAACGTCTTCCTGTACAGCGCCGGATAGCGCGCGGCCTGCAAGCCGCCGCGCGAGACGTAGGAGGCGATCAGCGCGCTCCACAGCCCGGCATTGCCGAACGATTGCAGCGCCCACCAGGTGGCGAGGAAGATCGCGAGTGAGGCCAGCATCAGATTGCGCATCGCGCGCGCCCAGGTCGCGCCGATATAGATGCCGTCGAAGCCGAAGGCGAACACGCCGGGAATGGGCGCAAGCACGACGAACGGCAGGAATTCCCGGGCGCCGCGACGGACGGCTTCGCTCGTCGTCATGAAATCGATCAAGTTCGGTCCGAACAGCGCAAACAGCGCGGACACGACCAGCGCGAAGCCGAGCCCCCATAGCAGCACCAGCCGGGTCGAATCCGCAAATCCCCTGGCGTCGCGTGCGCCAAGCGTACGGCCGCAAAGCTGCTGGGCTGCGTTGGCAAGACCGTCGAGGAAGAAGGCGCTGACCAGCAGAAAATTGTTGAGCACGGAATTGGCGGCCAGCGTGACGTCGCCGGCCCGCGCGCCCTTGGCGGTGAAAAACAGAAACACCGCGATCAGCGCCGCGGTGCGGATCAGGATGTCGGAATTCACCGCCAGCAGCCGCATCAGCTTGGCCCGGTCGAACAGCTCTGCGTATGACACCGCGAACCCACCGTCCGCATAGCGGCGGCAGACCATCATGCCGAGCCCGAATCCGGCCGCTTCGGACAGCAGCGCGGCGATCGCAGCACCGGCGATGCCGGTGTCGTAGACCAGCACCAGCAGGATCGTCGCGGCCGCGTTGACGAGATTGATGACAATTTGGAGCGCGAGCGCCGGATTGGCGCGGGCCTGGCCGACCAGCCAGCCGAGGATGACGTAATTGGCGAGCGCCAGCGGCGCCGACCAGATCCGGATCACGAAATAGGTCTTCGCCGCGCGCGTGACGCCTTCGCTGCCGCCCATCAGGTCGAACAGCACGGCGGCCAGCGGCAGTTGCAGCGCGATCAGGGCCATGCCGATCAGGCCCGCGACGATGAAGCCGCGCACCAGGATCGCGGTCAGCTCGCGCGTCTCGCCGGCGCCGAGCGCCTGCGCCGTGAAGGCGAGCGTGCTCATGCGCAGGAAGCCGAACAGCCAGAACAGGCAATCGAAGATGACGGACGCTATTGCGACGCCGCCGAGCAGCGCGGCATCGTCGAGCCGTCCGATCGCGGTGGTCGAGACCACCCCGATCAACGGCGTGGTGAGGTTGGCGACCATCGCCGGGCCTGCGATGGCGAAGACCTGACGGGAACCGATCTTCAAGTGAACGGGTGCGTGCATGTCAGAACACGAGCACCATGCCGTCTTCGGCGGCGAGATGGGCGATGTCGTCGAGGCGCGACAGCACGTCTTCGCTCATATGGGTGAGGACGAGGCGTTTTGCGCTAATTTCGGGCAGGTGCTGTTCCAAGGTCTTCAGGCTGAGGTGATTCTTGACCACCTTCTCGTACATATAGGCCTCGACGATGAAAAGGTCCGCGCTATGCGCCAGCGGAATGAGCGTCTCCGTCCATTCGGTATCGGCGCTGTAGGCCAGCGTGCGGCCCTCGGCCTCGATGCGATAGGCGAGGAACGGTCCGCCGGATTCGCCGTGCACGACGGGATAGGGCGTCACCGTCACCGCGCCGAAGCTTTGGCTCTGCCCGGGCGCGAGCTCGACGACCGACAGCTCGAAGCGCCGGTCCGTCTTGGAGGAATGCTCGAACAGAGCCTCCATCACCGTACGCAGCCGCGTCTCGATGCCTTTGGGGCCGGCGATGGTGAGCGGCCGCGTCCGCCGCGAGAATTGCGCGTCGAGCAGGACAAACGGCAGCCCGGCAAAATGGTCGCCGTGGAAATGCGTGATCAGGATGAGATCGATCTCATTGCAGTCGATCTCGAGTCGCTTCAGCGCCGGCAGAGCCGACGCGCCGCAATCGATCAGGAAGTTGGCCTCGCGCCCCGAGACGTGGAAGCAGGTGTTGAGCCTGCCGCCCGATCCGAAGGCGTCGCCGCAGCCGACAAAGCGCAATTGCATCGGCCGCGAGCTCCCTAGAGCATGATCCGGAAAAGTGTGAAGCGGTTTTCCGACAAGATCATGCTCAAAACTAACGACTTACCTGCGCGGCGCACCGAAAACGCGCATCAGCAGCCAGATCGGAATCACGATGACAGCGCCGAGCAGGAAGTAGCGCCACAGCCAGTTCACGGTGTCGAAGCCGAGATCCCACAAACGCTGGAACAGAAGACGAATGCTTAAGATGATATTCCAGGGATCGAAGCCGATCGCCGCCAGCACGACGCCGACAAGGATCGAGAGCAGCACCAGGCGAAACGCGACCGCCAGCGGCGAGCCGCCGAGAAAGCGGTTCAGGCCGTCACCGCGGCCGGCCGGCAAATCTCTGACGTCGTGGGCCATCTCAAACTCCTCAGGGGATTCGACCCTATCATAGGGCAAGGCGGGGGACATGGGGAACCCGCAACGGGGCGTCAATCGGCTTACGGGATTTTAATTCGGGCAGGGCGGGTACGCCTTCGTTGCGAGATGATCGTGCCGCAGGCTCGCTGCAACCTCTCCCGCTTGCGAGGGCTTTGCGTAAATCGCGAATCTGCGATTCTCTAAGAGACATCTGAAGAGGATCTGGGGATGGCA
>NZ_JBVVPQ010000022.1:0-47272 GCF_055811695.1 Bradyrhizobium sp. MI1.3
GGGGGGGGCCCCGCCCCGCGGGGGGGGGGGGGGGCCCCCCGGGGGGGGGGGGCCCCCCCCCCCCCCCCCCCCCCCCGGCCCCGGCCCCCCCCGAGCCGGGACCCAGAAGGCGGCGACCTCTCATTGATATGGGCCCCGGCTCTGCAGCGCACCGCTGAAGAAGCGCTGCGCTGCGTCCGGGGCACGAGATCGTTCTCAAACCGCCGCGCGCGTGTTACATGCGTCTTGAAGCATCCAGCGAGCACCCGGTTTGGCGAAAGCAGCGGCAAAGCGAACTCTGAAATGGCAGCGCGATCCCGAGGGGATGCGGCTGCGCATTCTCGAAGCCGCCAAGCAGGAATTCTCGGCGCACGGGCTCGCCGGTGCGCGCGTCGACCGCATCGCGGCCAACGCCGGCGCCAACAAGCGGATGCTCTACTATCACGTCGGCAACAAGGACGAGCTCTATCTCGCGGTGCTCGAAGGCGCCTACGACAAGATCCGCAGCGAGGAGCGCGGGCTCGATCTCGAGCATCTCGATCCGCCCGAGGCGATCCGCCGCCTGATCGAGTTCACCTGGAATTATTTCCTGCGCAATCCGGAATTCCTGTCGCTGCTCCAGACCGAAAATCTCGCCCGTGCAAAGCACCTGAAGCGCTCGACCAAGGTCAAGTCGATGCACTCGCCCTTCGTCGAAATGATCGGCACCGTGGTGCGGCGCGGTGTGTCCGGCGGCGACTTCAAGGTCGCGGTCGATCCTGTCCAGCTCTACATCTCGATCGCGGGGCTGTGCTTCTTCTATCTCTCGAACTCGGCGACGCTCAGCGTGATCTTCGGTCGCGATCTGCTGGCTAAGGACGCCAAGGACGAGCGGCTAGACCACATGGTCGGCCTCGTGCTGGCAGCGCTGACCGGACAGTCGGCCGCACTGTTAGCTATGACCAAGACGCCGAAATCGCGCGCCGCGGTGGTGCAGACGGTTTAGCGCGACTTCGTCGTATCGCTGCTTGCGATAATGGAAATTGTGGAGTCGGACTGCACCCCCAACGTCGTCCTGGCGAAGGCCAGGACCCATACCGCGTGATCCATCGATCGCGCGTGGTGCCAATCCCGAACGACCAGCCTTCGCCAAACTTCACCCTGTGGTTATGGGTCCTGGCCTTCGCCAGGACGACACCGAATGTTTGGAGGGACGGCACGTTCCGCCGCGATCCCCCGCCCAAACCTTGCGGAACCCCCGCCCAAAACGTCGCAGGAAAACCGCTGGACAGTATTTACCCAACGGGTTAATTTCTCGCCCAACGAACAAGACGACCGGGAGTGAGACGTGGCTGAGCTGAAGCCGCAGAGTGCGGTGTCCAAGATGCTGAATGCGGCCTGGATCCGGCCGTTTTTGTTCCTGGTGTTCATCGTCGTGGCCTGGGATCTCGCGATCCGGCTGTTCAAGATTCCCGCCTATCAGATCCCGTCGCCGGGCGATGTCATTGCGGTGCTGCGCACCGATTGGCCGGAACTGCTGCGCCAGTCCTGGCCGACGACTTATGCGACCGTCTGCGGCTTCGCGCTCTCGGCGCTGTTCGGTATCCCCATCGCGATGCTGATCGCGGGATCCAAGACCGTGGAGAGCTACGTCTATCCCCTGCTGGTGTTTTCTCAGTCCGTGCCGAAGATCGCGATCGCGCCGCTGTTCGTGGTGTGGTTCGGCTTCGGCATCATTCCCAAAGTCATTTCCGCGTTCCTGCTCGGCTTCTTCCCCGTGGTGGTCTCCGCCGTGCAGGGCTTCAAATCGGTCGATCCAGATATGGTCGATCTCGCCCGCGCCATGCAGGGCAGCCGCTTCCAGGTGTTTTGCGCGGTGAACCTGCCGCATGCGCTACCGGCGATCTTCTCCGGCCTCAAAGTGTCGGTGACGCTGGCCGTGGTCGGCGCCGTCGTCGGCGAGTTCGTCGGCTCCAATTCCGGCATCGGCTATGTGATGCAGCGCTCGATCGGCACCTTCGACCTGCCGACGATGTTCGCAGCGCTCGTGATCCTCGCGCTGCTCGGCGTCATCCTGTTCTGGATCGTGGACCGGATCGAGAAGCTGGTCATTCCCTGGCATGTCAGCCAGCGCGAGGACGTGATTTTCGCCTCTTGACGACAACCAAAGCAACGAACGGCCGCCAACGGCCGACGCAAACAACGACAAGGGAGAGTGACGATGAAGCGATGGATAGGAGCTGTCTCGGCGGCGCTGATGGTGTTCGCGGCCATGCCGGCGCAAGCGGCCGACAAGGTCGTGCTGATGCTGAACTGGTACGTCTATGGCGAGCACGCACCGTTCTATTACGGCAAGGCCAAGGGCATCTACGCCGCCGAAGGCATCGACCTCGAGATCCAGGAAGGCCGCGGCTCGGCCGCGACCACGCAGGCGGTGGCCGCCAAGACCGCCGATTTCGGCTATGTCGACGTGCCCACCATGATGCGCGCCGCGATCAAGGGTGCGCCAGTGGTTGCGACCGGCGTGCTGCTCCAGACCAGCCCGATGTCCGCGATGGGCTTCGTCGACAAGAACATCAGGAAGCCCGAGGATATCAAGGGCAAGACGGTCGCGATCACGCCGGCCGATTCCATGACCCAGATCTGGCCGCTGTTCCTGAAGAAGACCGGCCTCAAGGAAAGCGACTTCCAGACGGTGGCGGGCGATGGCCAGACCAAGCTCAACGCCGTCATCAACGGCCAGGCCGATCTCTTGCTCGGCTACGTCATGGACCAGTCGATGAAGATCAAGGACGCCACCGGCAAGGACGTCTATCCGATCAAGTTCGCCGACTACGGCATCAACATGGTCTCGTCGGGCATCATCGCCAACACTGATTATGTGAAGGCCAATGCCGACCTCGTCCGCCGCTTCATGTCGGCGACGACCAAGGCGGTCGAAGCCGCCGAGAAGGAGCCGAAGGCCGCGGCGCAATCGATCCTCGATGCCAACCCCAAGGGCGGCAAGATCGACACGCTGACGCAGGGCTTTGAGCTGACCATTCCGCTGTACCGGACGCCTGAGACCAAGGGCAAGCGCCCGTTCCAGGTCACCGACCAGAACATGACGGACTCGGTCAATCTGATGGTCGAATATGGCGGGCTCGATGCCAAGGCCAAGGAGAACCCGAAGGCGTTCTACACCAACGACTATCTGCCGAAGAGCGGTTCGTGAAACCTGCGACGAACATGAGTGAAACCCTGCAACCGGCCGCGCATCTGAGACTGGTGAGCGACCGGGCTGCCGGCGATGCGTCGGGCATCAAGCTTTCAGGCGTGTCGAAGACCTACCGGACGCGCGACGGCGATGTGCCGTCGTTGCGGCCGCTCGACTTCCATATCAATGACGGCGAGTTCTTCGTCGTCGTCGGCCCATCCGGCTGCGGAAAGTCCACGCTGCTCAAGCTGATCTCGGGGCTGCTGCCGCCGACGACGGGCGAGATCCTGGTCGAGGGCGAGAAGGTGACGGCGCCGCACGGCAATGTCGGCATCGTGTTCCAGAACGCGCTGCTGCTGCCGTGGCGCAACATCCTGTCCAACGTCATGCTGCCGATCGACATGAAGGGGCTGCCGCGGCAGACATATCTCGACCGGGCCAAGGCGCTGTTGAAGCTGGTCGGGCTCGAAGGCTTCGAGAAAAAGCTGCCGTGGCAGCTCTCCGGCGGCATGCAGCAGCGCGCCTCGATCTGCCGCGCCCTGGTGCATGATCCCCGGATCATGCTGATGGACGAGCCGTTCGGCGCGCTCGATGCGCTGACGCGCGAGCGCATGAATGTCGAGCTGATGCGGATCCAGCGCGAGACCAGGAAGACGGTGCTGTTGATCACGCACTCGATCCCCGAGGCCGTGTTCCTCGCCGATCGCGTGCTGGTGATGACCGAGCGGCCCGGCGCGATCGCCGCGATCTACGACGTGCCGCTGCCGCGGCCCCGTTCGCTGGACGTGATGGCCGATCCTGTTTTCACCGAACTGGTGCAGCGGATCCGCAAGCATTTCTTCTCGCAAGGGACGTTGGATTAGGACGGATGGGATTTCCCGTGGCCTCTGCTGCGCGAACGGTGCGCTCCCTCCCCCGCCTGCGGGGGAGGGCTGGGGAGAGGGTGTCTCAACAACGGGACACTCCCCCAGAGGAGAAAGCCCTCACCCGGCACTTCGTGCCGACCTCTCCCGCAAGCGGGAGAGGCGAGTCGCCCGCGGCTGTACCGCTCGCACCAAATTCACCTCATTTCGTTGCGACACCATGTCACCGCGCCTGAAGCTGCGAGACATTGCCTTCTTCGAACGTCCCGTGCAGTTCGCGCGGCCGTTCCGCTTTGGCGCGATCACGATCAACGCGACTCCGCAGCTGTTCGTGCGGGTCGGGATCGAGGTCGAGGGCAGGGGAAGTGCTGTCGGTGCGAGTGCCGAGCTGCTGGTGCCAAAATGGTTCGACAAGCGGCCGGAGCTTTCGCCGGCCCAGACCGTCGATGACTTGCGCCGCTCGCTGGAGATCGCGCGGGGGCTTTATCTCGCGCGAACCGGATTTTTGACGGCATTCGATCTGCATGCATCGTGCATCGGTGCCCAGGTCGCGACCTGTGCGAAAAAGAACATTCCGGCGCTTGCCGCGGCTTGCGGACCCGCCGAAATCGACAAAGCGATCCTCGATGCGCTGCTCCGCGCTGCCGAGACCAATTTCTTCGGCGGCATGGCCGGCAACATCGCCGGCATCGATGCGCGGCTTTCGTCCGACCTGAAGGAAACGGATATCACGGCCTTTCTATCCGGCCGGAAGCCGCTGGCGCGCGTTGCCATCAGGCATACCGTCGGTCTCGACGACACCGTTGAAGGCGAGGGCGGAGTTGCAGATCCCCACGAGAACTCCGGTGCAAGATACTTCAAGCTGAAGCTGTCGGGGGACCCCGTCGGCGATGCAGCGCGGCTGGCGCGCATTGGCAAGGAGCTCGATGCGCTGGACCGGGACTACAAAGTGACGCTCGATGCCAACGAGCAATATGCCGATCTCGCAGCCTTGCATGAACTCATCGGCCGGCTCGACCATGACACTGCGCTGCGATCGATTTCATCCAGGCTGCTCTATGTCGAGCAGCCGATGCCGCGCGATGTCACGAGGCAGTCGCCGCTCGGCTCGCTCGCGGCGCGCGGCTTCATCATCGACGAAGCCGACGATTCCTACGACGCGTTTCCCGCGGCACGGGCGCTCGGCTATCACGGCATCTCCTCGAAGTCCTGCAAAGGGCTTTACAAGTCCATCGTCAACGCGACACGCGCGGCGAAATGGAGCTTGGCCGGCGAAAGATTCTTCGTGACCGGCGAGGACCTCACCTGCCAGGCGGGCCTCGCCGTGCAGCAGGACCTTGCGCTCGGGGCCTTCATCGGCATCACCCATGCCGAACGTAACGGCCACCATTACGTCGATGGCTTCGGTGATACGCCCGCCGCGGAGGCCCAGGCTTTCGCCGTCGCGCATCCCGATCTCTACGCGGATGCCGGGCAGGGCATCCGCCTCTCCATTCACAACGGCGATCTCCTCACGGGATCGCTCAATGCAACGGGCTTTGCGACGTCGGTTCATCCGGACTGGTCGGCGCTACGCCCGCTCGAACAGCCAAAATCTCTGCAGGAGCAGTCGGCATGACCACCCAACGCCTCGGCCTCATCATGAACGGCGTCACCGGCCGCATGGGACTCAACCAGCATCTGATCCGCTCGATCGTCGCGATCCGCGAGCAGGGCGGCGTCCGCTTGAAGAACGGCGACCGCGTGATGCCCGACCCGATCCTGGTCGGCCGCAGCGCCGAGAAGGTCGAGGGGCTCGCCAAGCGCTACAACATCGCGCGCTGGACCACCGATCTCGACGCCGCCCTCGCCGACAAGAATGACACCATGTTCTTCGATGCCGCGACCACACAGGCGCGGCCGGGGCTTCTGACCCAGGCCATCAATGCCGGCAAGCACGTCTATTGCGAGAAGCCGATCGCGACCAATTTCGAGGAGGCGCTCGAGGTCGTCAAGCTCGCCAATTCCAAGGGCGTCAAGCACGGTACGGTGCAGGACAAGCTGTTCCTGCCCGGCCTGAAGAAGATCGCCTTCCTGCGCGACTCCGGCTTCTTCGGCCGCATCCTCTCGGTGCGCGGCGAGTTCGGCTATTGGGTGTTCGAAGGCGGCTGGCAGGAGGCGCAGCGGCCGTCATGGAATTACCGCGACGAGGACGGCGGCGGTATCATCCTCGACATGGTTTGCCACTGGCGCTACGTGCTCGACAATCTTTTCGGCGAGGTCGAGAGCGTGAGCTGCATCGGCAACACCGACATTCCCGAGCGTTTCGACGAGCAGGGCAAGAAGTACAAGGCGACCGCCGACGACTCCGCTTATGCCACGTTCCAGCTCAAGGGCGGCGCCATCGCCCACATCAACATGTCCTGGGTGACGCGCGTCTATCGCGATGATCTCGTCACCTTCCAGGTCGACGGCACGCTCGGCTCGGCCGTCGCCGGCCTTTCCGACTGCATGATCCAGGCGCGGCAGGCGACGCCCCGACCGGTGTGGAATCCCGACGAGAAGCGGCTGCACGATTTCTACAGCGACTGGCAGAAGCTGCCTGACAACGTCACCTACGACAACGGCTTCAAAGAGCAGTGGGAGATGTTCATCCGCCATGTCTACGAGGATGCGCCCTACAAGTTCACGCTGCTCGAAGGCGTCAAGGGCGTGCAGCTCGCCGAATGCGCGCTGAAGAGCTGGAAGGAGCGGCGATGGATCGACGTCGCCCCGATCAAGGTCTGAGGTCTATCGGACAATCATCGATGTTGTTGAGCCGTCATTGCGAGCGAAGCGAAGCAATCCAGAAACCCTCCGCGGACACAGTCTGGATTGCTTCGTCGCTTCGCTCCTCGCAATGACGGGGAGAGGTCTGAAATCATGAACAAGCCCGTCCAGCCGATGTTGTCGTTGTCGCTCAAACTGCCGAAGGCCGATCGCTCGATCGAGACCTACCGGCTCGCGGCCTCGCGAACGTTTCCCGCAAAGCTCGAGGGTCCGCTGAACCGCATTGCGTTCTCCGCCGTCCATACCGTGATCGATCCCTTTGCCGACAACGACCCGTGGCTCTCCGCTGCCGTCGACTGGGACAAGACCATCGCCTTTCGCGAGCACGTCTGGGATCTCGGTCTCGGCGTGGCGGAAGCCATGGATACCGCGCAGCGCGGCATGGGGCTGGACTGGCCGACCTCGCTGGAGCTGATCACGCGCTCGGTGTCCGCCGCCAAGCGCCGCAACGCGCTGGTGTTTTCCGGAGCGGGCACGGACCATCTTGCGGTCGAGGACGCCAAGAATCTCGACGACGTGATCCGCGCCTATGAGGAGCAGATATCGGCAGTCGAGAAGGTCGGCGGCCGCATCATATTGATGGCGTCGCGCGCGCTGGCGAAGCTGGGCCGCAACGCCGACGATTATGCCAAGGTCTATGACCGTGTGCTGTCGCAGGTTCGCGAGCCCGTGATCATCCACTGGCTCGGCGACATGTTCGATCCGGCGCTGACGGGATATTGGGGCACCAACGATCTCGACAAGGCAATGGATATTGGGGTCGCCATCATCAACGGCAACGCCGCCAAGGTGGACGGTGTCAAGGTTTCGCTGCTCGACAAGCAGCGCGAGATCGACATGCGCCGTCGTCTCGACAAGCGCATCAAGATGTACACCGGCGACGATTTCAATTATGCGGAGCTGATCGCCGGAGACGGGCAGGGCTTCTCGCACGCGCTGCTCGGCATTTTTGATGCGATCGCGCCGGCGGCGTCTTACGCCTTGTCGCGGCTGGCTGCTGGTGATGAGGCAGGCTTCCACGACGTGCTGGGTCCGACCGTGCCGCTGTCGCGGCACATCTTCAGGGCGCCGACCCGGTTCTACAAGACCGGTGTCGTCTTCATGGCCTATCTCAACGGCCACCAGGACCACTTCACCATGGTCGGCGGGCAGGAGAGCACGCGCTCGACGCTGCATCTGGCCGAGTTGTTCCGGCTGGCCGACAAGGCCGGGCTGCTCGCCGATCCGGAGTTGGCGACGCGGCGGATGAAGGCGGTGCTCTCAACGCGCGGAATCGAATCCTGATGCGTGATTTTTCGCCCGACCATCGCTGGCTGTCGCTCAACACGGCGACAATCCGCAAGCAGGCTGATCTCGTCGAGATCATCGATGCCTGTGCCAGGCACGGCATCCGCGCCATCGACCCCTGGCGCGACCAGGTCGCTTCCGTCGGCCTCGATCGCGCCGCGCGTGCGGTGCGCGATGCCGGTCTCGACCTGTCGGGCTATTGCCGTGGCGGCATGTTCACCTCCGACGCATCGCGCCGGAGCGAGGTGCGCGACGACAACCGGCGCTGCGTCGACGAAGCCAAGGCGCTGGGAGCCCCCTGCATCGTTCTCGTCGTCGGCGGCCTGCCGCAATATTCGCGGCCGGGCAGCGAGGCGTCGAAGGACATCGCCGGCGCGCGGACGCAGGTCGAGGAAGCGCTCGCCGAAATGCTCGATTACGCCAAACAGGCCAAGCTGCCGCTGGCGATCGAGCCGCTGCATCCGGCCTATGCGGCGGACCGCGCCTGCGTCAACACCACGAAGCAGGCGCTCGACATCTGCGACCGGCTCGACCCTGATCGCAGCGGCATGCTCGGCGTCGCGCTCGACGTCTATCACATCTGGTGGGATCCGGAGCTGATGGGGCAGATCGCGCGCGCCGGCCGAGATCGCCTGCTTGCCTTCCATGTCTGCGACTGGCTGGTGCCGACCAGGGACATTCTCAACGACCGCGGCATGATGGGCGACGGCGTGATCGACATCAAATCGGTGCGCGAAGCGGTCGAAGCGCAGGGCTTTGCCGGCTATTCGGAGATCGAAATCTTCTCCAACGACTGGTGGAGGAAACCGATGGATGAGGTGCTGCAAACCTGCATCGCGCGGCACAAGACGGTGGTGTAGCTTTAACGAACGCTGGTCTCACGGGCTTGCTACCTGCTGCAGCCTGTTGAAGCGTGCCTTCTGCTCGGTGCTCCGCACAAACTCCTGCAGAGCAGCGAACTAGTTGGGAGTAGTACCAACGAGAGGTGGACAGCCTTCAGCTTTCAGGCAGAATATCACCACCCCGATGCCGCAGCCGCGCCACAGTCTGCGCCAGATCGGATGAGGTAATTGGTGGCATCAACGATCGGCAGGCACGACGGATGTACCCTGCCTGACGATCTTGAATGGCCCCGACGTGCAATCGTCGGGGCCATTGTGCGTGGTAAGGCTGGCCACTTTTGGCAAAGGCCTCGGCGTGGTCGGACGCGGCTGATTTTATTGCGGTTGTAAGGAAAGACCGCACGAACGCGGTCTTGCAGTCCAATGGGCCGGGACCAAATAGTTTTGGGATCAAATTTTTTGTCCGGTCCGGTCTGGTCACGAGCTAACCACATCCAGGAAGGGCCGCTCACTATTAAAATTTCAGTCCTAAATAATTTCAGTCCTAAATGGAACGCGCCGGCGACCTATCGTCCGATGCGCGCTTTGCTGACGTGTGCCTAGAGCGCAGGCCGAAGGGCTGTCATTCTGCGCAGCCCTTGTTGCTGCCCCGCATCGTTCGCCTTGCTATTCGGTGAAAAGTCAAACGATTGCGCTATCATCGATGACCGTCAAACACCGGGCTGTCACTCGTCAATTCAATCTGCGAAGCTGTGACACCCCAAATGCGCTTGTAAGCAAACAAGCGTGAAGGAAGGGTTCGCAATGGAGAAGGTGCGACGCTTGCGTGCGATAAGTTCGCTGTGCCGGCAACAGGCCGCGTACAACAGCATAAATGGAAGCTGCTCGCAGAAGCAGAGTACTGGGATCACCTGGCCCATCTTGAGCTGTCTTCCTACTTCCAACAATGCAACGCCATTAGCTCGAATGAGATAGAGCGGCCTCGATCAATCACAAACACGAATGACGCTGGACCGAAGGCGATTTCGGCCACGTGAGGACGGAGCAAGGCTGTCGTTTGCATTCCGCCACCGCACGTCTCACAGAGAGAAGTGGCCTGGACACGCATGCTCTCGTCGAGCTGTGAAGCAGGGCAGGGCGATTGCGGTCACACCACGTCGTTCGGCTGCTGCGCAAATGGCCACGAGAGAATGCCGAGAGAACGCGACCTCGTCCTCACGGGCTTGCGACCTGTTCCAGCGCGTTGAAGCGTGCCTTCTGCTCGCTGCTCAGCGTGGCATAGAACTCGTCAAGAGTCGGTTCGACCAGCTTGGCGGCCGTCAGCATGGCTTCGAGCCGGTGCTGCATCGCTTCCAGCCGTCCGACCGGCGTCAGCGGTACATCGTTCGGGCAGGCCGCCTGCAGGTGATCGACGCCCTTGGCCGTCGCTTCGCTGAGGCGGTCGAGCGCTTCCTTCTGCTTGCCTGCGGGGTGCAGCACTGCCTCGATCCTTTGGATCGGTAACTGGGTCAAGCCGGACTTCGGATCGCCGCAGCCGTCGGCAGTGGTTTGGGCACTGGCTTGCTGCGGCAGGGAGCGCTCGCCGACATTGGGGCCGAGCGCGTTGAAGCGCGCCTGCTGCTCGTCACTGAGTGAGCTGTAAAAATTCTCCAGTGCCGGCCGCACGATCTTGACGGCTTCCAGCGTCGCGCTGATGCGGTTCATCATTGCGCGCAGGCGGCCGGGTGGAGTCAGTGCATACGTCTCTGCGCAGGAATCCTTGAACACACCGGCAGCGTTGGCCGCCGCGGTCTTCAGCTCGTCGAGCAGCGTGCGTTGCTCCGGTGTCGGCCGTACCGCCCGCGCGATATCGGCAAGCGGCCAGGCGGTGACGCCCTTGTCCGGTGTGCCGCACAATTGCCGCAGCGTCTGGGGGCTCACGCTGGCGCCTCGAGGAGCGCGGGAGCCTCCGCCGGCTTGCGGATAGTCATACGGGTTGGTGCTGGCATAGGCGGAATAGGGGCTGTCACCACCCCAGAACACGGTGTCGACGAAGTCGTCGTACGCGTACGCCCAATAGCCGGGCTCGTAGGCATAGGACCAGAAGGTGTAGTCAAAAATGTCGGAATAGGCGTAGGGCCAGAACACCGGCCCAAGCCATGCCACGAAGGCCGCGGGATGGCGGTGGCGCCAGGCCTGCCGGGGCGCCCAGCCGCTCTGGCGGGTGATGAGAGCCGCCTGGGTTTGCGAAGTGGCCTGCTCGCGGAAACGCTCGGCAAATCGCCCGCGCCCGGCGGCTCGCCCTGCGGCAGCCGCTGCAGCAGTTGCCGCGGGAGCCTGTCCCAGCCGCTGCTGGCGCGCCAGATCGGTTTGCTGCACACGCTGCTCACGCTGGAGCAAGCGGTTTTGCGTCTGGAACATTCGTTGTTGCTGGCGTTGCGCCCGCGCACCTTCAGGCTTTTGCGACTGCAATTGCTGCACGCGCTGCTGCAGCCGATCGATGCGGGTCTGGCGCTCCGCGGTCTGGCGCGACAGCACCTCGCGCTGCCGCTGCTGCACCACCTGCTGGCGCTGCTGGATCTGCAGGTGATGCTGTTGCGCGCGTTGATCGATCTGCTCCCGTCGCGACAGCCGCTCGCGCGCGGCTGGCGGTCCGCTGGGGCGCAAGGGGGCGGCGATGTGCGGCGTCGGCCGCGGCCCCATGGCCGGACGTTGCGGTGCAGGCGGCGCCCGATGGAATTCAGGTCGCGGCGCCGCCACGTGCGGGGCAGCCCGCGGCGGTGCAGCGAAGTGGGGGGCCGGACGCTGGGGCGGTGAGGCGAGGTGCGGCGCCGGATGCGGCGCCATGGCCGGTCGCTGCGGCATGGAAGGTGGATGGAATGCGGGGGCGGCGGGGCGCACCATGGCCGGCGGCGCCGGCGGACGGGCCATGGCAGGTGGTGCGGCTGGCCGAACTGCCGGCGCTGCGGCCGGCCCGGGTGGTCCACCCCTTCCGTGTCCCTGAGCGGACGCGCTGACGCTCGCCGCCAGCATCGAGGCACCAACCAAAAAGGCCGTCAGGCAAACGCCATGCGGAAGCATGCTCGTCGCTCCCAGCTCGATATCACCCACAATTCTCAACGCACAGGTGGCGGAATCGTTCGTCGTTGGTCGCAGCCGGCAATTGCGATCTTCCGACGCAGGCAGGCTCTAGGAGAAATCCTGCGTCAGGATCGTCGCGAACTGCTCCAGTGCCCCGTCGACCTGAGCGCTGGTGATCACCAGCGGCGGGGCGATGCGGATGGTGTGCTCATGGGTGTCCTTGGCGAGGATGCCCTTGCCCTGGAGCGCCTCGCAGTAGCGGCGCGCGCGGCCGGCTTCGGGATGCAGCTCGACCGCCAGCATCAGGCCGCGGCCGCGCACGTCGCGGATCGTGTTGGCGCGGATGGCTTTCAAGCCTTCGAGAAAGCGCGCGCCTTGCGTGGCTGCGTTCTCGATCATGCCTTCTTCCACCAGCACGCGCAGTGCCGCGCGCGCGACCGCGCAGGCGAGCGGGTTGCCGCCGAAGGTTGAGCCGTGTTGCCCGGGTCGCAAAGTCCCGAGCACGTCGTTGTTCGAGAGCACAGCCGACACCGGATAGAAGCCGCCGGACAAGGCCTTGCCGAGCAGCGTCACGTCAGCCTCGACGCCTTCGTGCTGTTCGGCAAGCAGCTTGCCAGTGCGGCCGAGCCCGGTCTGGATCTCGTCGAGCACCAGCATGACGTTGTTGGCCGTGCAGAGCTTGCGCACCCCCGTGAAATAGCCGGGTGGAGGAATGATGACACCGGCTTCGCCCTGGATCGGCTCGACCAGAAAGGCGACGGTGTTTTGCGTGATCGCTTCTTCCAGCGCCGCGGCGTCGCCGAACGGGATAATCTTGAAGCCCGGCGCGAACGGCCCAAAATGGGCGCGGGTCTCGGGCTCGGTTGAAAAACCGACGATGCCCAGCGTGCGCCCGTGGAAATTGTTGGTGCAGACGATGATCTCGGCCTGGCCGTCCGGCACGCCTTTCACCTCGTAGCCCCATTTCCGCACCGACTTGATCGCGCTTTCGACCGCCTCGGCGCCGCTGTTCATCGGCAGCACCTTGTGCGAGCCGGTCAACGCCGCGATCTCTTCGTAGAACGGGGCGAGCTGGTCGTTGTGAAAGGCGCGCGAGGTCAATGTAAGCCGGCTCGCCTGTTCGACCATCGCGGCCAGGATTTTCGGGTGGCAGTGGCCCTGGTTGAGAGCCGAATAAGCCGAGAGGCAATCGAGATAACGGTTGCCCTCGGTATCCCACACCCAGACACCTTCGCCGCGCGACAGGACGACCCCGATCGGCTCGTAGTTGCGAGCGCCAAAGCGTGCTTCGGTTGCGAGGAAATCGATGACCGAGGAGCTCATCTTCGTCACTCCATTGCTGCTTCGGCATTGGCCGTTGGCGAGGCGCGCGCTCCCGTCGATTTGCCTCCCCTTGTCAAATGGTTATGCGGATCCATAAGGCAATCTTCCGCCGAGGGCCCTCTACTGTGCATGGGGTTGTTTTCGACATCTTTGTTTCCGGCCTCAGCCGATTGCGCAAGGCACGCTCAAGAACCCGCGGAACCGCACCCGTCCACCCCTGACCGGCTGTCCGCTCACGGCATAGTTCGGGAAGCGCGCCAAGAAGCGTGAGACCGCGATGGCGCCTTCCAGCCGCGCCAGCGCCATGCCGGCGCATTGATGCGCACCGGTGGCGAAGGCGAGATGCCGGTTCGGCGTGCGCGCGATGTCGAATCTCTCGGGGTCGGGAAACTGCGCCGGATCGCGGTTGGCAGCTCCGATGCACAGCGTGATCGACGTGCCGGCATCGAGCATGACGCCGCCGAGCTCGACCCGCTCCGTGGTCATGCGGTTGCCGAGCTGGTTCGAGCTCTCGTAGCGCAGCGTCTCTTCGACCGCAGTTTTGATGAGGTCGGGGTGGTCGATCAGCCGCCGCTTCTGATCCGGATTGCGGTCGAGCGCCACGAGGCCGTTGCCGATCAAATTGGTGGTGGTCTCGTGGCCGGCATTGAGCAGGAAGATGCAGTTGTGCAGCAGCTCCTTCTCGGTCAGCCGCTCGCCGTTCTCCTCGCCCTGTATCAGGCGCGTCAGCACGTCGCGTTCGGGGTTGCCAGGCTTCGCTCGTCGGCGTGCGACCAGCGTTCGGAGGTAGCCGAGGAAATCCGTCACCGCCTTGTTGCCGCGGGCAGCGACTTCAGGTGACACCACTGGTTCGAGGGCACCGAGGATTGCCAGCGACCAGTCGCGCAGCGGCGCGCGCTCGTCATGGGGCACGTCGAGCAGATTGCCGATCACCTCGATGGGGATCGAGGCGGCGAAGTCCTCGATCAGCTCGCAGCTGCCCTTGGTGGCGATGGCATCGAGCAGACCGTCGACCAGCTTGATGATATCAGGCTCCATCCCGGCGATTGCGCGCGGCGACAGCGCGCCCATGATCAGGCGCCGCACGCGGGTATGCGCCGGCGGATCGTTGAAGACGAGGCTCGTGGTGTGGTGCTCGTAGAGCGGGGTGTCGCCGTATTTCGGCGCGAACTCGCGCTTCTTGTCCGAGCTGAACGATTTTGTGTTCTTGTAGGTCGTGACGAGATCGTCATAGCGGGTCAGGAACACGGTGCCGTTGCGCAGGCGCTTGACCGGCTCGTTCTCCCGCAGTGCACGATAGGTCGGGTAGGGATTGTCGTAGAATTCCGCCGTCAGCTTCTCCAGATCGAAACTGGCCGCCAGTTCGTTCGCACTTGCGTTCATGCCGCCATACTCGCCGGTTGAGTCCGATATGCTGTATTCGCTCTTTTGAGAGGCTCGGTTCACCGTCTACAGTCGAACCGCGATTTGCAAGCCGACCAGACAGGAAAATGCACGCCCGTGCTGACGCTGCCGACACCGCCGCCGAGTCCGGCACTCATTGGCCCGACGATATTTTCGCGACCTTGCAACGCTTCGACGTTCGGCAGGTGCCTTACGTACCCGACGCCGGCCATTCAAAGCTGATCCAGCGCGTGCTGGCATCGTCCACGATGCGTGGCATTCCGCTGACGACGGAGGAGGAGGGCGTGGTCTTCTCGCCGGCGCCTGGACCGGCGGACAGCGCGGCGTGCTGCTGATGCAGTCGAGCGGGGTCGGTAATTGCATCAACATGCTGTCGCTGATCCCGATCCTGCGCTTTCCCTTCCTCACCCTGGTGACCATGCGTGGCGAGTGGGGCGAGTTCAATCCGTGGTGCCGATGGGATCGACCACGCAGGGCGTGTTCGAGCTCTCGGGTGTCAAGGTGCTGCGGGCTTCGACCGCAGCCGAGGTGCCGGCCGTGCTCGAGGCGGCGGCCGCGCAGGCCTATAACGCCCTCACGCCCACCGCCGTCCTGCTGTCGCAGCGCCTGATCGGCGCCAAGGTTTTCACCAAATGAGCAAGGCCAATCTCCTCGACCGCCGTCAAGTGGTGTCCGCGCTTCTCGCGGACCGCAAGGATGTGGTTGCGATCGGCGGCCTCGGCGCCTCCACCAACGACATGTTCGCGGCCGGCGACCATGCCCGGAATTTCTACCTCTGGGGCGGCATGGGCGGGGCGGCGATGATCGGGTTGGGCCTCGCTCTGGCGCAGCCAAAGTTGCCGGTGCTGGTCATCACGGGCGACGGCGAGATGCTGATGGGCATGGGCAGCCTTGCCACCATCGGCCTCCAGAAGCCGTCCAACCTCTCGATCGCGGTGCTCGACAATGAAGCCTATGGCGAGACCGGCGGTCAGACCAGCCACACCGCCGCGGCCGCCGACCTCGTCGGCGTCGCCAAGGCCTGCGGCATCGGGGATAGCCGGTCCGTGACGACCATGGTCGGGGTCGAGGCCTTCGCCAAAGCCGTCCACGACGTCACCGCCGGGCCGCGCTTTGCCAACGTGAAGATCGACAGCGCCAATCTGGAGCGGATTTTGCCGAGCCGGGATGGGACTTACATTCTCAACCGGATTCGCGGCGACCTCGGTTTCCAGCCAATCTAGGCGCTCCCGTCCTGCACGGGGACCGTGTGGGCGAGGTCAATTTCCACTGGAATTACAACGCACTCAGGTTGCGATGCAGCATAGTGCTTGACTTTTGCGTGGGTGAGTGCTTACTCACTAGCATGAGCTCATTGCGTATGACGAGCGACCTGAGGCGTCAATTGATCCTCGGCGCCGCAAAGCGTTGCTTTGCCCGACACGGCTATACCGGCACCACGACCAAGAGCGTGGCGGCCGCCGCTGCCATTTCCGAGGCGCTGCTGTTCAAGCATTTCCCGTCCAAGGCCGCGCTTTACGCCGAAATCCTCAGCGACGAATGCGAGGCGGACCCGGCGCTCATGGAGCTGCTCGAACGTGAGCCGTCGACGGCCACGTTGGTCGAAGTGATCCGCGGCATGGTCGGGCATTTCATGCACATCGCCGATGGGCCCGACCAGGAAGAGGCCCAGCGCCTGCGATTGATGGCCACGAGTCATTTGGATGATGGCGAATTCGCTCGTTTGCTATATGCCAAGATCGAGACGCTGATCGGGGCGGCCTTCGTCGCCTCGCTCAAGCGTGCGGTTGCCGCGAGGGACGCGCGGCCATACAACGGCGAACCGCTCAACCTGTTCTGGTTTGCGCATCACACCGTGATGACGGCTGCGCTGACCAGGCTGCCGGCCACGCCGTGTCTCGCTTACGGCAAGGCGAACGACCTCGAGCGGCAGCTGTGTGAGTTTCTCCTGAGGGGTATCGGACTTAACGACGCCGCAATTGTTTCGCATTTGGGCCGCGATCAGGCCGGTTGTGTGGGCAAGACGGCGATTGCAGAGAGTGCATGACATGAACATCGTCACCGAACACAAGATTTCGGGCGAACCGATCGACAACAAGGCTCCCAAGCGTCCGGTCCGGCCGGTGCTCTGGTTCATCATCGTCGGCGCGCTTCTGGCGGTGCTCGTCGGTGGCCTCGTCTGGTTCAATTATTTCCGCGGCCAGATGATCAAGCAGTTCTTCGCCAACAACAAGCCGCCGCCGGTCGCGGTCAGCGCCGCCGAGGCGAAGTCCGAGGTGGTGCCGAACCTGCTGACCGCGGTCGGTGGGTTGTCCGCCGTGCACCAGGTCGACGTCAGCGCCGACGTCAACGGCCGCGTCACCGAGATCAAGTTCGAGCCAGGCACGCATGTCGAGGCCGGCACGCCGCTGGTGCAGATGTTCGACGCGCCGGAGCAGGGCGACCTCGCCAACTACAAGGCGCAGTCCACCGTCGCGCAGCTGTCGCTCGACCGCGCCAAGCAACTGGCGTCGCGCCAGTTCGGCCCGCAGGCAACCGTCGACACCGCGCAGGCCGCGTACGATCAGGCGCTGGCGGGTATTGCCAAGACCGAAGCGTTGATCTCGCAGAAGCTGGTCCGCGCGCCGTTCGCCGGCGATCTCGGCGTTCGCAAGGTCGAGGTCGGCCAGTATCTGACCGCCGGCACGGCCATCGTTTCGCTGACGGATCTGTCGGAGCTGTGGGCCAACTTCACGGTGACGGAAAAGGACTCGGGCAATCTCAAGGTCGGTCAGCCGGTTCGGCTGAAGGTCGACGCCTATCCGGGCCGCACCTTCGACGCCAAGATCACGACGATCGAACCGCAGATATCGAGTGACACCCGCAACATCCGCGTGCAGGCGACCATCTCCAATCCGGAGAAGATCCTGAAGCCCGGCATGTTCGTGACCACCACCGTGGTGCTGCCGGACAAGCCGGCCGTGGTCACCGTGCCGGAGACGGCGGTCGACTACACGCTGTACGGTGACTCGGTGTTCGTGATCACCGAGAAGAAGGAAGCCGACGGCAAGACCAGCCTGAGCGCGGTGCGCACTTTCGTGCAGACCGGCAGCCGGGTCGAAGGCCGCGTCGAAATCGTCAAGGGCGTGAAGCCGGGCGACAAGGTCGTCGCCGTCGGCCAACTCAAGCTGCAATCGGGCGCGGCGGTGTCGATTTCGACCGACCCGGCTCCGCAGATCCCGGCGCAGCCACCGCGCTACTGACATCGTACACGTTGCAGCATGATCCGGCACGGCCGGGTCATGCGTTTTGCAAGTCAAAGAAATCGAGATCGCCGCGATGCGCTTTACTGATATTTTCATCAAACGCCCGGTCCTGTCGGTCGTCGTCAGCCTGCTGATCCTGCTGATCGGTTTGCGCGCGGCGACGACGCTGCCGATCCGGCAATATCCGAAGCTGTCGAACACGGTCATCAACATCACGACCGTCTATCCGGGCGCGTCCGCGGACCTGATCCAGGGCTTCATCACCACGCCGATCGAGCAGGCGGTCGCTTCCGCCGAAGGTGTCGACTACATCACCTCGTCCTCGGTGCTCGGCACCTCGACGATCCAAGTCTACATCAAGCTGAACTTCGATCCGAACCAGGCGCTGACCGAGGTTCTGGCCAAGACGAACTCGGTCAAATATTTGATCCCGAAGGAATCCAACGACCCGATCGTCACCAAGACCACGGGCCAGACCACGGCCGTGATGTATCTCGGGTTCTCCTCCGAAGAGCTGTCGGGCTCGGCGATCTCGGACTATCTGACGCGCGTTGTGCAACCGGTGCTGTCGACCGTCGATGGCGTGGCCTCCGCCGACATTCTCGGCGGCCAGACCTTTGCGATGCGGCTGTGGCTTGATCCCCTGAAGATGGCGGGCCGCAACGTGTCGCCCGCAGATGTCGCGACCGCGATCACCGCCAACAACTTCCAGTCAGCGGCGGGGCAAACCAAGGGCTATCTCATCGTCTCGAACGTATCGACGAATACGGGCCTGACCGACGTCAACCAGTTCAAGAAGATGATCGTCAAGGCCAAGGACGGCGGCTTCGTGCGGATGGAGGACATCGCCACCGTCGAACTTGCGGCCCAGAGCACGGACGCGAGCGTCGCCTTCAACGGCGAGCACGCCATCTTCATCGGTGTGCAGGCAACGCCGCAGGGCAACCCGTTGACGCTGGTCAAAGGCGTGCGGGCGCTGTTCCCCGAGCTGGAGCGCAATCTGCCGCCCTCGATGAAGATGAAGGTCGCCTACGATTCGACCAAGTTCATCCAATCCTCGATTGACGAGGTCGAGAAGACGCTGGGTGAAGCCGTGATCATCGTGATCGTGGTGATCTTCCTGTTCCTGGCGTCGTTCCGTTCGGTGATCATTCCAGTCGTCACCATCCCGCTGTCGATGATCGGCGTCTGCACGCTGATGCTGGCGCTGGGCTTCAGCTTCAACCTGTTGACCCTGCTTGCGATGGTGCTCGCGATCGGACTCGTGGTCGACGACGCCATCGTCGTGGTCGAAAACATCCATCGCCATCTGGAGGAAGGGAAAACGCCAGTCCAGGCATCGCTGGAAGGCGCGCGCGAAATCGTGGGTCCCGTCGTCTCGATGACCATCACGCTCGCCGCCGTGTACGCGCCGATCGGTTTCCTCGGCGGCCTGACCGGCTCGCTATTCCGCGAATTCGCCTTCACGCTTGCGGGCTCGGTGATCGTATCCGGCGTGATCGCGCTGACGCTGTCGCCGATGATGTGCTCGGTGCTGCTGAAGAACACCGAAGAGGGTCGCTTCGCCAAGGCGGTCAACAAGGTGTTTGGCGCGCTGACGCGGTGGTATGGGCGCAGGCTCGACCGCTCGCTCGACTACAAGGCCATCACCGGCCTGTTTGCGGTGACCATCCTCGGGCTCGTCGGCTTCCTCTACATGCACACGTCGAAGGAGCTGGCGCCCGAAGAAGACCAGGGCATCGTGTTCGCGGTGACCAAGGCGCCGAAATACGCCAACATCGACTACGTCGACTTTTACGGCGAGAAGCTCGACAAGGAATTCCAGAAATTCCCCGAGACCGATCTGCGCTTCGTGCTGAACGGCATCAACGGCCCGCAGGGCGGTATCGCCGGCATGCTGCTGAAGCCGTGGGAGGACCGCAAGCGTTCGTCGATCCAGCTGAAGTCGCTGGTGCAGGCCGAGCTTTCCAAGATTGAGGGCGTGCAGGCGTTCGCGTTCAACCTGCCGCCGCTGCCGGGCGGCCCCGGCGGCCTGCCGGTGCAGATGGTGATCAACTCCACCGCCAGCTTCCAGACTGTCTACGAACAGATGGAGAAGCTGAAGGCTGCCGCCCGCAAGAGCGGAATGTTCATCGTTTCCGACAGCGATCTTGCCTACAACCAGCCGAACGTGAAGGTGACGATCAACCGCACCAAGGCGCAGGATCTCGGCGTCAACATGCAGAACCTCGGCAGCACGCTCGCCGTGCTGCTCGGCGGCAACTACATCAATCGCTTCAACCTCGAGGGCCGTTCCTATCAAGTCATCCCGCAGGTGCCGCGCGGTCAGCGGCTCTCGCCGGAATCGCTCGCCGGCTACTACGTGACGACCAACACCGGCCAGCAGCTTCCGCTGTCGACGGTGGTGTCGATCGAGACCAAGACCGAGCCGAATTCGCTGACACATTACAATCAGCTCAATTCGGCGACCTTCTCAGCGGTACCGATGCCCGGCGTGACCGTCGGTGCGGCGGTGGACTTCCTCGAGAGCGAGGCCAAAAACCTGCCGCAAGGTTTCAGCCATGATTATCTCGCGGACAGCAGGCAATATGTGCAGGAAGGCAACCAGCTCGCGATCACCTTCGGCTTCGCGCTGATCATCATCTTCCTGGTGCTGGCGGCGCAGTTCGAGAGCTTGCGCGATCCGCTGGTCATCATGATTTCGGTGCCAATGGCGATCGTTGGCGCGCTGATCCCGCTGTTCTTCGGCGTGGCGACCATGAACATCTACACCCAAGTCGGCCTTCTGACCTTGGTGGGCCTGATCACCAAGCACGGCATCCTGATGGTGGAGTTCGCCAACGAGCTCCAGATCAACGAACGGCTCGATCGCCGCTCCGCCATCGAAATGTCGGCCCGCATTCGTCTGAGGCCGATCCTGATGACCACGGCCGCGATGGTGACGGGCCTTATCCCGCTCCTGACCGCGACCGGCGCAGGCGCGGCGAGCCGCTTCTCGATCGGTCTGGTGGTCGTCGCCGGAATGTCGATCGGCACGCTGTTCACGCTGTTCGTGCTGCCGGCGGTCTACGTGGTGCTGGCGACCGACCATCGCGCGGCGGCCGATTCCGAGCGGAACAAACAAGTCAACGATCTCGACCTTGGCTCCAAGGCGCTACGGCCGACCTGAGGCCGCAGGTAAGCCAACCCGAGGGCGGCAGCGGCTAATCCGTTGCCGCCCTTTTTCTATTGCCCCGGTCGGCTAGCTTTTCCCCGCTCGCGAGAGACAAGGTCCCGTCTTCTTGCTAGGTTCGGCGGGATGAGCCTTTCCCTCCACCCTGACACCCCGCAAGCCAGGACGCTGCCAAGCGCGGCGCCGGTTGCCGTCGCGTCGGGCACGACGCCAGGGCAGGGGATCAGGAGCCGGCTCTTCACGAAATATGTGGCGCTGTTCGTGGCTGTCGTCGCGATCGCGCTGCTGGCCAACGGACTGTTCGAGGTCCTCTTCTATTATCGCGAGCACAAGGCCGCGCTGATCCGGGTCCAGCATGAACAGGCCGAGGCAGCCGCGGCCAAGATTGGTCAGTTCGTCAAGGAGATCGAGAGCCAGCTCGGCTGGACCACGCAGCTGCCCTGGTCGGCGGGTTCGATCGAGCAGCGCCGCTTCGATGCGCTGCGGCTGCTGCGCCAGGTCCCCGCGGTTACCGAGCTCGCCCAGGTCGATGCGACCGGCAGGGAGCGGCTGCGGGTCTCGCGGCTCGCCATGGACGCGATCGACAGCGGCATCGACCTGTCGGACGATCCGAAGTTTACCGAGGCGGTCGCGCACAAGGTTTTTTACGGTCCGGTCTATTTCCGCAGGGAATCCGAGCCGTACATGACCCTGGCGCAGGCCGGGTCGCGCAAGGATGCCGGCGTCAGTATCGCGGAGGTCAATCTCAAGCTGATCTGGGACGTGGTATCCCAGATCAAGGTCGGCGAGCACGGACACGCCTACGTGGTCGGTCCGGAGGGACGCCTGATCGCGCACCCCGATATCAGCCTGGTCCTGCGCAACACCGACATGTCAGGTCTCACCCAGGTGCGTGCCGCGCTTCTCGGAGGCAGCGCCGCATTCGACGCGCTTTCCGAAGCGCGCAATCTCCAAGGACAGAAGGTGCTGACCGCGTCGGCGCCGATTGCGCCGCTGCACTGGACCATGTTCGTCGAGCTCCCGGTCGAGGAAGCCTATGCGGCGCTCTATGCCGCGTTGGAACGGCTTGCATTCGTGCTGCTCGCGGCGTCGATCTTCGCGGTGCTTGCCGGGATATTCCTGGCGCGCCGCATGGTCGGGCCGATCCAGGCGCTGCGGCGCGGCGCCGAGCGCATCGGCAGCGGCGATTTCTCCCAGCGCATCTCGATCCGAACCGGAGACGAGCTGGAGGGGCTCGCGGACCAGTTCAACGACATGGGCGAGCGTCTGCAGGAATCCTATGCGGACCTGGAGAAGAAGGTCGAGGTGAGAACGGCCGAGTTGACCGAGTCGCTCGAGCAACAAACGGCTACGTCGGAAGTGTTGCAGGTCATCAGCTCGTCTCCGGGCGAACTCGCGCCGGTGTTCCACAAGATGCTCGAGAATGCCACACGCGTCTGTGGCGCGAGTTTCGGCGTGATGAATTTGTGGGACAGCGAGAGTTTCACGATTGCTGCGGATTACAATGTGCCGCCCGCGTTCGCGGCTTCGCGGAAAGATATGGCAATCCGTCCGCATCCGGAGAGCGCGCTTGCTGAGGTCGTCAGGACACGTCAGGTTGTTCACGTGCACGATGTGCAACAAACTCCGGCGTATCTTGCCGGGGGGCCGACCATTCGTGGAATCTCCGACGTCGCCGGCGCCCGCACGATCGTCATCGTGCCCATGATGAGGGACAGCGAGCTGATCGGAACCGTCGCGGTCTATCGCAAAGAGGTCCGGCCGTTCACCGACAAGCAAATCGCGTTGGTTGAGAACTTCACGAAGCAAGCCGTCATCGCAATCGAGAATACGCGGCTTCTGAACGAGTTGCGCAAGCGTACGACGGAGCTGTCGCAATCCCTCGACGATCTTCGTACCGCGCAGGACCGCCTGATCCAGACCGAGAAGCTCGCGTCCCTCGGCCAGCTCACGGCGGGGATCGCGCACGAGATCAAGAATCCGCTCAATTTCGTCAACAATTTCTCGGCGGTGTCGACCGAGCTGATCGACGAGCTCAACGAGGCCTTGCAAGCGGCCTCGCTCGACGGCAAGACGAAGGAGGAGGTCGAGGAGCTGACCGGCATGCTCAAGAGCAACCTCGAAAAAGTGGTGCAGCATGGCAAGCGCGCCGATTCCATCGTCAGGAACATGCTGCTGCATTCGCGCGAGGGCTCCGGCGAGCATCGCCCCAGCGATATCAATGCGATCCTGGAGGAGAGCCTTAATCTCGCCTATCACGGCGCACGTGCCGAACGGCCCGGCTTCAATGTCACGATCGAGCGCGGCTTCGACCCCGCCGCAGGCATGGTCGATATCTATCCGCAGGAAATCACGCGCGTCTTCCTCAATCTGATCTCGAACGGCTTCTACGCCACCGCCAAGCGCAAGGAGAGCGACGCAGGCGCCTTCGAGCCCACGCTACGCGCGGCTACCAAAACTCTCGGCGAGAGGGTCGAGATCCGCATTCGCGACAACGGCACCGGGATCCCTTCCGATGTGAAGGAGAAGATGTTCAATCCCTTCTTCACCACCAAGCCGGCCGGCGAGGGCACCGGCCTTGGCCTTTCCATGAGCCATGACATCGTCGTGAATCAGCACGGCGGCACGATCGACGTGAACACCGAGCCCGGCGTATTCACCGAGTTCATCATCACCCTGCCGCGCATGATGGCGGCGGGCGACACTTCCGGAGGCAAGACTTGAACGTTTACATCCTGGTCGTCGATGACGAGCCCGACGTCGAGGCGCTGTTCCGGCAGCAGTTCCGGCGCGATTTGCGCGCCGGCCGCTTCCAGATGGAATTCGCGCCGTCCGCGCCCGATGCGCTGAAGCTCGCTGCCGAGGTTCGCGATCCGTCGTTGATCCTGATCCTGTCCGACATCAACATGCCCGGCATGAGCGGACTCGACATGCTGCCGAAGGTGCGTCTTGCGCATCCGGACGTTCCCGTCATCATGATCACCGCCTATGGCGACGCCGAGACGCGCCGGAAGGCTATCGAGCGCGGCGCAGTCGGACTTCTCACCAAGCCGATCGATTTCGCGCTGCTGCGGCAGGAAATCGACACGAGGCTCGGGCAAGCCGCATGACCGCGACCATCCTCTTCGTCGACGACGAGCCGGATCTCGAGGCGTTGGTCCTGCAAAAATTCCGCAGGCAGATTCGCGATGGGTCGGTGACCATCATGTTCGCGCGCGACGGCCTCGAAGCGCTGCAGTCGCTCGAGCAGAACCCCCATGTCGACATGGTGGTCTCCGACATCAACATGCCCAGGATGGACGGGCTGTCGCTGCTGGCGAAACTCCAGGAAGCCGAAGACAAGAAGTCCACCATCATCGTGTCGGCCTATGGCGACATGAGCAATATCCGCACTGCGATGAACCGCGGTGCGTTCGACTTCCTGACCAAACCGATCGACTTCGCCGACCTCGAGATGACGATCCAGAAGACCATCCGCCACATCGAAATGCTGCGTGAGGTGCGAGGCCGCCAGGCGGAGGCGGAGCGCGCCCATGCCGCGCTCTCGCGTCATTTCTCGCCCGAGCTCGCCAAGCGTCTGGCGGCCAGCGGTGAGAGCGAGGGAATCGAAGTGCAGTGGCGCGATGTCGCGACCATCTTCACGGACATTACCGGCTTCACCTCGCTGGTCGAGAGTGCGCCTCCGGAGACGCTGGGCGCGCTTCTCAACGAGTATGTCGGCGGCATGACCGAGGTCGTCTTCGCGCACGAGGGGACTGTCGCCAAGATCATCGGCGATGCGATCCAGGTGCTCTTCAACGCACCCGGCGATCAGCCCGATTATGCGACCCGCGCGGTCGCCTGCGCACATGATCTCGACGCCTGGGCCGAGGATTTTTCCGCGCGCTGGAAGGTGAGAGGCGTGAATTTCGGCACCACCCGTATCGGCATCCACGCCGGGCCGGCACTGGTCGGAAATTTTGGCGGCAACCGGTTTTTCGACTACACCGCGTATGGAGATTCCATCAACATCGCGGCACGGCTGGAAGCCGCGAACAAGCATCTGGGCACGCGGATTTGCGTCAGTGACGGCATCGCCGAGACGGCTGAGAATTTTCGAGGTCGTCCCGTCGGCGAGCTGATGCTGCGTGGACGCAGCGAACCGTTGCGCGCGTTCGAGCCGCTGGCTCCGGCCCAATTCGCTGCGCCGGAAACGGCGCTGTATTCCAAGGCTTTTGCCAAGATGGAGGCCGGTGATGCCGCCGCCATGCCGGCCTTCGCCGCACTCGTCGGCATGCATGCCGACGATTCCCTGGCCGGCTTTCACCTGAAGCGCCTGCTTAACGGCGACAAGGGCATTCGCATGCAACTGGAATAGTAGTCCGACATGGTTGGTGAATTTAGCGCCGGAAACTACCGTTTCATTCCGTCCGTATTCCAGTACTCGGCCGGTGCGGCCGCTGACGATGGCTATGAGATCGAGCGCGTCCGCTTCGACCGGCTGGTGCCGCTCGCGGAAGGGTTTGCGCTTGCCGCGAAGTATATTCAGGCGGCGGGGCGGCCGCTGACGGCGTTCTGCGCCTGCGAACTGCGCTCGCCCGCGGCCTTCAGCGAGGAAGGCTTTCGCGCGTTCAACCTGCACTATGTGAAGACGCTGTCCGAATGGGGCATCTTCGACGGCACCACCAATCCGGTCGCGCGCAGCAATGTCTGTCCCGAGATCGATCCACCGGCCAAGCCGTCGTTCTATGCGTTCTCCTTCACGCGGCCGACAGGCTCGAAGACGCCGAGCTTCGTGATTTCCGGCGGCGCCGAGGCGCGCGAGGGCAGTGGGACCTATGTCGAGCGCACCGTGCGCTACCGCGACCTCAGCTTGGAAGGCCTTCGCGAGAAGGTGCGCTTCACGACGACGTCCCAGATGGAGAACAGGATGACGGCCTTCGGCTTCGGTTGGAAGGACACGACCAGCGTGCAGGCCTATTCCGTGCACGACTTCCACCACACGCTGGTCGACGAGCTCGTCCGCCGCGGGGCGTTGCGGTCCGGCCTGACCTGGCACTATGCCCGGCCGCCGGTGGTCGATCTCGAATACGAGATGGATTGCCGCCGTGTGATGCGCGAGGTCGTGATCTAGCTAGACTAAGGACCGGTGAGATCAGGCTCGTTTGCTGCAACGGGGGAGGTGTGCTCCCTCCCCGCTTGCGGGGGAGGGTTGGGGAGAGGGTATTTCCGCAATCGAGAACCCCCAAGAGGAGAGAGCCCTCACCCGGCGCATTGCGCCGGCCTCTCCCGCTTGCAAGCGGGAGAGGTGCACCAAGCCCGGGGCCGCTTAATTCAACCTATTCTCATTCCGCTCTAACGCTGCCTTGGATCGAGCGCGTCACGTAGGCCGTCGCCGAGCAGGTTCAGCGACAGCACCACGAGGAAGATCGCAAGCCCCGGCCAGATCGCCATCCAGGGCGCCTGGGTCAGGAAACGCTGCGCTGCGTTGAGCATGCTGCCCCAGGACGGCGCCGGCGGCTGCTGGCCGAGGCCAAGGAAGGACAGCGCGGCTTCGGCGATGATGGCGGCGGCAATCGATAGCGTCGCCTGCACCAGCAGCGCCGGCAGGATGTTCGGCAGGATGTGCGAAAACGCGATCCGCCACGGCGGGTTGCCGAGCGCGCGCGCCGCCTCGACATAGTCCTCGGCCTTGACGTTCAACACCTGGCCGCGGGTCAGGCGGATGAAGATCGGGGTTGCCGAGATGCCGATCGCGATCATGGCATTGCCGAGGCTCGGACCGAGGAATGCGGCGAGCGCGATCGCCAGGATCAGGAATGGGCAGGCCAGCATCGCGTCGGTCATCCGGCTGATCAGCGCATCGACGAAGCCGCCGCGATAGCCGGCGAGCAGGCCGAGCGGAACGCCGACGCCCAGCGCGATCGCGACCGAGATGAGGCCCGCGAGCAGGGACGCGCGCGCGCCGTAGACGACGCGGCTCAGGATGTCGCGACCGAGCTCGTCGGTGCCGAACCAGTGTGCCGCGGTGGGCGGCTTGCGGACGAGGCCCCAGCTCGTCGCGATCGGATCGTAGGGCACGACGAACGGCGCGAGCAGCGCGAAGCCGACGAACAAGGTGATCATGACAAGTCCGAATACTGCGGCCTTGCGTTTGAACAAGCGCCGCCGGGCGCGACGCGCCGGGCTGTCCAGCTCGTCAGCTTGCGCGATAGGAGCGGCGGCGGGCAGGGCGGCATCGGTCATGAGTCTAGCCCCGCAGCCGCGGATTGACGAGGATGTAGGCGACATCGGCAACGAGATTGAGGGTAATGTAGACCGTCGCCGTCACCAGCACGACGCCCTGTACGACCGCGTAGTCGCGGTTGAATACGGCGTCCACGATCAGTTTGCCGAAGCCGGGAATGGAGAAGATCTGCTCGGTCAGAACCGCCCCCGACAACAGCGTGCCGAGCTCGAGCGCGCCGAGTGTGATGATCGGCGTGAGTGCGTTGCGCATGGCGTGCTTGAGGATGACCGAGCGTTCGGACAATCCCTTGGCGCGCGCGGTGCGGACATAGTCGCTTTCCAGCACCTGCAGCATGGCGCTCCGGGTGTGCCGCATCAGGACCGCGGAAATCGCGTTGCCGAGCACGAAGGCCGGCATGATGGTGGCGGCGAGGCTCGCGCGCCAGTTCTCGGTCAGCGGCACGTAGCCGGACGCCGGCAGCCAGCCGAGCTCGATCGAGAACAGGAAGATCAGCATGATGCCGAGCCAGAAATTCGGCGTCGAGATGCCCCACAGCGCGAACAAATTGGCGCCATAGTCCCAGACGGTGCCCCTTTTCACGGCGGAGACGATGCCGGCGGGAATGCCGATCAGGAGCGCGATCAACATTGCCATCGAGCCGAGCTGGAGCGTCACCGGCAGCTTCTGCGCGATCAGCTCGCGTACCGGCATCTTGTTGCGCAGCGATTCACCGAAATTGCCTGATAGAACGCCCTTAAGCCAATAGACGTACTGTACGGGGATCGGCTGATCGAGCCGGTATTGATGGCGGATCTGTTCGATTGCCGCGGGATCGCGCTCCTCGCCGGCCATCACCAGCGCGGGATCCCCCGGCAGCAATTGCTGGAGCGAGAAGATCAGCAGCGACACGAAGAACAGTGTCGGCACGATCTGCACAATGCGGCGGGCGAGGAAGTTCAGCATGGCGCCGGCCGGTTGTCGGGCGATGCCACGCTCACTTGAACTTCAGCCCGACCACGCGCACCAGCCCGTCGGGCATCTGCCTGTATCCCTGGAGCTTGGTCGTGTGCGCAATCAGAAGCGTGCGGTGGTAGATGTAGATGATCGGCAAATCGTCGAGCAGGATCTTGGTCATCTTCTCGTAGATCGCTTTGCGCTCCGCGACATTGGCGGTCAGCCTTCCTTCTTCCATCAGCTTGTCGGCCTCCGGATTCGAATAGACGCCATCGTTCTGCGGTGCCTTGCTGCGCATGAAGATATAGGAGTTGCCGTCGGGATCGATGCGACCGCTCCAGTTGATCTGGAAGATCTGGAACTCGCCGGCCTGGGCCTGCTTGAAGGTGGTCGCGAATTCGACGACGCGGACCTTGATGTCGAAACCTGCTTCGGCCGCCATGGACTGCACGACCTGAGCGACGGCCTCGTACTCGGTCCCCTTCGGCACCATGTAGTCGACCGTGACGGGCAGGCTGACGCCAGCCTCCTTCAACAGCGCCTTCGCTTTAGCGATGTCGCGACCATGAAGGGGGAATGCCTTCTGGTAATAGGGATGCGTCGGGCTGACCCATTGATTGCCGGGGGTGAACTCGCCGTTGAACACGACCTGGTTGATCGCCTCGCGATCGATCGACAGATCGAGCGCCTGACGGACTTTCGCCGATTGGCTCAGCGGCCCCTTGGCCTTGTCATTGCCAATATTGATGGTCAGGCCGAGATAGCCCAGCTCAGGCGCCGTTGACAGCACGAGCTTGGGGTCGGCGCGGACGTCCTTGATGTCGGTGGCGAGCACGCGCTCGATCAGATCGAGCCCGCCGGACTTCAGGTTGGCAAGGCGCACCGTGGCATCCACGATCGGCAGGAACACCACGCGGTCGATATGGATGTTGTCCTTGTTCCAGTAATCGGCGAATCTCTCGAACACCATGCGGTCCTGCTGCACGCGCTCGACGAATTTGTAGGGACCGGCGCAGACCGGATGCAGGCCGAACTTGTCGCCGGCCTCCTTGGCGGCCTTCGGCGACACCATCATGCCGGAGCGGTCGGTCAGCTGGGCGATCAACGGGGAGTAAGGCGTCTTGAGCACCAGCTTGATGGTCAGGGGATCGACCACCTCGACATGGTCGACGCTGGCGAGCTCGGACTTGCGGAACGAACCCGGCAGCGTCATGTGACGCTCGATCGAGAATTTTGCCGCTTCCGCGTCGAGCGGTTCGCCGTCGTGGAATTTCACGTTCGGCCGGAGCTTGATGGTCATCTCCTTGCCGTCGGCCGAGGTCTCATGGGACAACGCGAGCTGCGGCACGATGTTGAGCTTCTCGTCGATGTCGAACAGCTTGTCGCAGAAGGCGGAGAATACGATGCGCCCGACATAGGTACGGCCGATGCTGGGGTCGAGGATATCAGGGTCTTCGCCGATGCCGATGCGAAGCGTGGTCTGGGCCTGGGCCTGGAGTTGGGCCGCGCCTACGAGCGACGTCAGCAATGCCGACGCCAGGAGTGCCAAACGCATAGGACTCATCGCTCTCAACCTCTGTTTTACGGCTATGCCGGGTTCGTCCCCAATGAACTAACCCCGCTGCCGCGGACTGCTTCCGGGCCGCCGCTGAAAGCGGCGACCAATTTTTCGAGAACCGGGGAGAAGCCGCCGTCCGTTGGGACGATTGCCTCGGACGACGGCAGTTCCGACGTTCGGTGGCATGCCGTTGCATGTCCGATGCCATCCGGCACGAGCTGAGGCATTTCGCTGCGGCAACGGTCGACCACGTAGGGGCAGCGGGTGTGGAAGCGGCATCCCGGCGGCGGATTGAGCGCGCTGGGGATCTCTCCCTGCAGCACAATCCGGCTGCGCTTTGCCCGCGGTTTAGGCACGGGAATCGCGGACATTAGGGCCCGGCTATAGGGATGACGCGGTGCGGCGAACAGCGCGTCCGCTGCCGCCGTCTCGACGATCTGGCCGAGATTCATCACCGCCACGTGGTCGGCGATGTGCTTGACCACGGCGAGGTCGTGCGAGACGAAAATGTAGGCCAGCCCAAGCCGATCCTGGAGTTCGCGCAGCAGATTGAGGATCTGCGAGCGGATCGAGACGTCGAGCGCCGAAACCGGCTCATCGCAGATGATCAGTTTCGGCTCGACCGCGAGCGCGCGGGCGATGGCGATGCGCTGGCGCTGGCCGCCGGAGAATTCGTGCGGGTAACGCCGCGCCAGCCGCGGCTCCAGCCCGACCAGCCGCAGGATCTCCTCGACGCGTTCGCGGCGCCGGGCGGGCGGCACCAGGTTGTGCAGCGCCAGCGGCTCGGTCAGGATCTGGCCGACGGTCATGCGCGGATTGAGCGAGGCGTAGGGATCCTGGAAGATGATCTGCGCCTCGCGGCGAAAGGCGCGCAGCGCGCCGGCGTCGAGCGAGAGCAGATCGCGGCCTTCGAAATGGATCGTGCCTGCATCCGGCTCGATCAGCCGCAGCACCAGGCGGCTGACGGTGGATTTGCCGCAGCCGGACTCACCCACCAGCGCCAGCGTCTTGCCGGCATCGAGCGAGAAGGAAACGCCATCAACGGCGTTGACATGCGCCAGCGCCCTTCCAAACAGCGAACGCTCGGCGACGAAATGCTTGACCAGGCCATCGACCTTGAGCAGCGCCATCACGACACCAGACGTTCGAGCGGCGCGCGGATGCAGCGCGAGAGGTGGCCGGGACTGATTTCGACCAGCCGCGGCGGCGCCTTGGTGCAGGCGTCCAGCACGAAGGGGCAGCGCGCGGCGAAACGGCAGCCGGCGGGCGGCTGCGCCATGTTCGGAACCATGCCCTCGATCGTGGCAAGCTGTTCGGCGCGATGATCGAGCCGCGGGATCGAGCCTAGCAGGCCGACGGTGTAGGGATGTTGCGGCGCCGAGAACAGCTCGTCCACCGCCGCGCGCTCGACGATCTCACCGGCATACATTACCGCGACCTCGTCGCAGACTTCGGCGACGACGCCGAGATCGTGGGTGATCAGGATGATGGCGGCGCCGCTCGCCGCCTTCAACTCGCGCATCAGCTCCAGGATCTGCGCCTGCAGGGTGACATCGAGCGCGGTAGTCGGCTCGTCCGCGATCAGCAGCCGCGGGTCGCAGGCCAGCGCCATCGCGATCATGACGCGCTGGCGCATGCCGCCGGAGAGCTTGTGCGGATATTCGTCGATCCGCCGCTCGGGCGAGGGGATGTGGACGCGACGCAACAGATCGATCGCCCGCTCGCGCGCACTCCTGCGCGAGCCGCCGCGGTGGCGCAAAATCGTCTCGACGATCTGGTCGCCAATCGTGAAGCTCGGATTGAGCGAGGTCATCGGCTCCTGAAAGATCATGGCGAGCCGGTTGCCGCGAAGGTCGCGCAGCGTCTGGTCCGACGTCTTAAGCAGGTCGAAACCGTCGAAGCGGATCGCGCCGGAGATTTCTGCGCTCTGCTTCGGCAGCAGGCCCATGATCGCCAGCGACGTCACGCTCTTGCCGCAGCCGGATTCGCCGACGAGGCCGAGTGTCGCGCCATTGGCGACGCTGAGATCGACACTGTCGACCGCATGGGTGACGCGGCCGTCGTCGCCGTGAAAACGAATGCGCAGATCGCTGATCTCGATGAGCGGGCTCGGGTTCATGATCGTTTTGCGCGCGCTGCGGCGATGCTCGCGTCGATGACACTGCGATCGGTGTTGCCGGCTGGGTTTTGCCGCGTCGGCATGGAGGCGCGGAAGTGTACCCAGAGCTCGTGGCTGACCCGTTCGAGCCGCTCGAGCTCACCGAGCGGATCGGGATGATCGTCGGCGCGCAGGTCCAATGCCGGCCATTCCTCCTCGCCGTGGATCAGGAGCGCAGCGGATTGCTTGCCGCGCTTGTCGCCGCCGGCGGCCTCGCCCGCGCGCATCGCGGCGAGCAGGCGGCGCGGGAAGGGCAGGCTGTCATTGGCGATATAGGTTTTTGCGGTCTCGTCGAGCACGTCGGCGCCGGCAAGCATGTTGCCGGCGATGGAGAAGCCGCTGCCGGCTATGTGGCCGCACCAGTCGACGCAATCGCGCCCGGTATGCGCGGCGATCGCGCCGCTGGCGTCCATGATGTGGATCTGGCGGCTCTCGCGGCCGTCATCGGTTGCGAGCAGGCTGGCGAGAACATCATGTGCGTTGAGGCCTTCGCGCAAAAGCTTGACGCCGTCGATGCCGTAATAGGGATTGACGAAGGCCTGCGTCGCGATGGCGCCGAGGCCGGCGGCGATATAAGGCACGCGCGCGCCGACGGCGAAGAAGCGCGTGGCAACGGCGATGCCGAACTGGCCGGTAGCAGAATCGCGCGCGATGATCGACCAGGTCATGTGCTGCCTCTAGCGCCCTGCGGCGTAGCCCTGCATGCCGCGCGGATTGGCGGCAGCCCGGCGGCGCGGACCGACGCGCGAAGCCGCGGTGAGGCGGCCTTCCGACCAGTCGGGACCGACCTCGACGATATGTCCGCGTTCGCGAAGATTCTCGATCGTCGCCTTCGGCACGCGGTTCTCGACCACGAGCACGCCGGGGCGCGCGGTGCGGGGCCAGAACGAGATCGGGAAATGTTCGGAATGCCAGGCCGGGGCGTCGATCGCCTCCTGGAGATTGAGGTTGCAATGGACGTGCCGCAGGAAAAACTGCGTGATCCATTGATCCTGCTGGTCGCCGCCCGGCGAGCCCCAGGCGAGATACGGCTCGCCATCGCGCAGCGCCATGCTCGGCGACAGCGTGGTGCGCGGCCGCTTGCCCGGCGCGAGCGAGCTCGGTTGGTTCTCCTCCAAATCGAACATTTGTGCGCGGCTGCCGAGACAGAAACCCAGCTCGGGAATGACAGGTGAGGATTGCAGCCAGCCTCCCGACGGCGTCGACGACACCATGTTGCCGGCCTTGTCGATAATGTCGAAATGCACGGTGTCGCCGCGCACCTCGCCGAAGCGGCCCACCGTCGGTTCACCGGCGCCGAGCGCGCCGACGGCCTCGCGTTGGCCTTCGGCGCGGCGCAGCTTGACCACGCCGCCAAAGCCCTCGATCGCACCGGGCCGGAGATCGAGCGAGGCCTCGTCGGTGACGAGCTTGCGGCGCTCGTTGTTGTAGGCATCCGACAGCAGCGTTCCGATCGGGATCTCGCTGAACTTGGGATCGCCGTAGAATTTTTCGCGGTCGGCGAAGGCGAGCTTGGCGCATTCGATCTGGAGATGGATGAATTCCGGCCCGGTCGGGTCGAGCCCATCGAGCGCAAAGCCCTTCAGCAGCGCGAGCTGCTGCAGCGTCACCGGCCCCTGGCTCCAGACTCCGGCCTTGCAGACGGTGTAGCGGCCATAATCGTAGGTGAGCGGGGCCTCGACCGTCGGCTGCCACCGCGCCATATCATCGGCCGACAGCACACCGCGATGCGGCGAGCCGCTGACGTCCATCACCTCCTGCGTCCGGCAGAATTTGTCGATGGCTTCCGCGACAAAGCCTTGCGACCAGGCCTTGCGTGCACGCTCGATCTCGGCGTCCCGACCGCCGCCGCTTTCGGCTTCGCTCAGGATCCGTGCGTAGGTCGCCGCAAGTGTCTTGTTGGTGAAGAGCGTTCCCGGTGTTGGCACTTCGCCGTTCGGGAGATAGACGGCGGCTGATGTCGGCCAGTGCGTGCGGAATAATTGCTCGACGGTCTGGATCGTGGCGCAGGCGCGCTCAACCAGCGGATAGCCGTCGCGCGCATAGGAGATCGCGGGCTCCAGCACGTCGCGCACGCGCATCGTGCCGTAGTCACGCAGCAGCATCATCCAGGATTCGAAGGTGCCGGGGACGCAGGCCGCGAGCAGGCCGGTGCCGGGCACCATGTCGAGGCCTTCGCTCTTGTAATGCGCGATGGTGGCGCGGGCCGGTGCCGGACCTTGGCCGCAGATCACCTCGGTGCGACCGCGTTTCACGTCGTGCACGATGATCGGAACGTCGCCGCCGGGGCCGTTCAGATGCGGCTCGACCACCTGGAGCGTGAAAGCGGTGGCGACGCCGGCGTCAAAGGCATTGCCGCCCTTTTCCAGGATGGCCATGCCGATAGCGGTCGCGATCCAGTGCGTGGTCGCGACGACCCCGAAGGTGCCTTCGATCTCGGGGCGTGTCGTGAACGGATCGGGATTGACGATGCTGGCCATGGACTACCTCATTTGCGGCGCGCGCAATTGATCACAGGGCCAGGCCGTCGCCAAATGCGCAGGCTGCATGGCACGCGCGCGTCACGCCGGTATCGGCGCGGTGTTGACCGCATGGCAGGCGACGCCGTTGATCAGGCTCGGCGCCTCCTTGCGGCAGAGATCGAACGCCAGCGGGCAGCGCGGATTGAAGGCGCACCCGGACGGCGGATTGATCGGGTTCGGGATCTCGCCCTTCACGGGAATGCGCTGGCGGCCGCTCATGGCAAGATCGGGCACGGCGCCGAGCAGCATCTTGGTGTAGGGCATGCGCGGACGGGCAAACAGCTCGCGCCCTTCCGCGATCTCGACGATGCGGCCGAGATACATCACGCCGACGCGGCTCGCCATGTGGCGGACCACGGCGAGGTTGTGGCTGATGAACATGTAGGTCAGGCCGAACTTGTCCTGGAGGTCGCGCATCAGGTTCAGGATCTGCGCCTGCACGGAGACGTCGAGCGCGGAGGTCGGCTCGTCGCAGACGATGAACTCCGCGTCGGAGGCGAGCGCGCGAGCGATCGCGATGCGCTGACGCTGGCCGCCCGAGAATTCGTGCGGAAATTTCAACCTGTCGTCGGGATGCAGGCCGACGAGGGTGAGGAGCTCTCCGACACGTGCCTGGATGTCGCGCTCGCCCTCGATCAGGTCGAAAGCGCGTATCGGCTCGGAGATGATGGCGTCGACCCGGAAGCGTGGGTTCAGGCTCGCATAGGGATCCTGAAAGATCATCTGGATGCGGCGGCGCAATTTCCGCCGCGCCTGGGCCTGCCGCGGATCGGTCATCGAGATGCCGTCGATCAAGACGTTGCCGGAGCTTGGCGGCAGCAAGCCGACGACCATCCGCGCTACCGTAGTCTTGCCCGAGCCGGATTCGCCGACCAGTGCAAAGGTCTCGCCCTTCCTGATGTCGAAGGTGACGCCGTCGACGGCCTTGAGATATTCGAGCTGCCCGCCTTCGAGCATGCGGTTGAGCCAGGGCTTCGAGACGTCGAAGACGCGGCGCAGATTCGAGGCCTGGACGAAGGGAGTGCTCATGCCGCGCTCTCCGCCGGCACGCTGTCATAGAGGTGGCAGGCGACCGATTGCGCGCCGCGCGGCAGCGGCTCCGGCCTCTCCACGCGACATCGGTCGAATGCGAATGCGCAGCGCGGATTGAACGAACAGCCGCGCGGGATCGCCGACAGGCGCGGCATGGAGCCGGGGATCTGCACCAGACGCTTGTCGTCGCCGGCAAGGGTCGGGATCGCGCCCATCAGGCCCTTGGCGTAGGGGTGCAGCGGGTCCCTGACCACGTCCTGCACCGGACCGATCTCGGCGACGCGGCCGGCATACATCACCGCGACCCGGTCGGAGGTCTCGGCGATCACGCCCATGTCGTGGGTCACCAGCATCACCGCGGTGCCGTGGTCGCGGCCGAGCCGCTTGATCAGAGAAATGATCTGCGCCTGTACGGAGACGTCGAGCGCGGTGGTCGGCTCGTCGGCGATGATCAGCTCCGGTTCGGCGCAGATCGCGAGCGCAATCACAACGCGCTGGCGCATGCCGCCGGAGAATTCGTGCGGATAGCCGTCGATGCGCTTTTCCGGAGCCGGAATGCCGACTTCGGCGAGCAGGTCGATGGCTCGCCGGCGGGCGGCGGTCTCGGACAGGTTCAGATGGGTTCTGATCGTCTCGATGAGCTGGTCGCCGATCTTGTACAGCGGATTGAGCGAGGTGAGGGGGTCCTGGAAGATCATGCCGATACGTTTTCCGCGCACGCGGCGCATCTCTTCCGGCGGCAGATTGTCGATGCGCAGGCCGGAGAGGCGGATCTCGCCGCCCGAGATGCGGCCCGGGGAATCGATCAGGCCAATGACCGCGAGTCCGGTGACCGATTTGCCGGCGCCGGACTCGCCGACAACACCGAGCACCTCGCCTTTGGCGATATCGAAGGAGACACTGTCGATCGCGCGCAGCGTGCCCCGGCGGGAGGCGAACTCGACCTGAAGATTACGAACGGAGAGAACGGGCTCGGTCATGAACGCTGCATACTCATCGGAGTTTCGGGTTAAGCGCGTCACGCAGCCAGTCGCCGAGCAGGTTGATCGACAGGATCAGCGCCGCGAGTGCGATTCCAGGGAAGGCGACGATCCACCATTCGCCCGCGAACAGATAGTTGTTGCCGATGCGGATCAGCGTGCCCAGCGATGGCATGGTCTCGGGCATCCCCGAGCCGAGGAACGACAGCGTCGCCTCGGTGATGATAGCGAGCGCGAGATTGATGGTGGCGATGACGAGAATCGGCCCCATCGTGTTCGGCAGCACGTGGCGCAACATGATCACCGGGGCGGGCAGGCCAATGAGCTGGGCGGCGGCGACATAGTCCTTGTTCTTCTCGACCATGACGGAGCCGCGCACGGTGCGGGCATATTGCACCCAAAAGCTCAACCCGATCGCGAAGACCAGGACAGCCAGCATGCTCATCTCGTCGAGCTTGTTGCCGAAGACCGATTTGGCGATGCCGTTGATCAGCAGCGCGATCAGGATCGCCGGAAATGAAAGCTGCACGTCGGCGATGCGCATGATCAGCCCGTCGACGGCACCGCCGAAATAGCCGGCCGTCAGCCCGAGCAGGATGCCGATCGCGCCGGAGAAGACGACGCCGAGCACGCCGACGAGAAGCGAGATGCGCATGCCGTAAAGGATCGCGGACAATACGTCCCGGCCTTGTTCGTCGGTGCCGAGCAGGAACGGGCTCTGGCCGTCGGAGGTCCATAATGGCGAAATGCGCGAGTTCATCAGCTGGAGCTGCGCCGGGTCGAAGGGATTCTGGACCGACAGCACCGAGGCGAGGATCGCGACCAGGAAGAACAGCAGCGTCACCGCCGCTGCGACCATGGTGATCTTGGAGCGGCGAAATGAATAGAACAGGTCGCTGTCGAGCGCGCGTTTGAACCAACCCGGCGCGTCGGCGCGCGGGCCGCTTTCTTCGACCTTGTGCGGGACGACGGCTTCGCTCATTCAATGTGCCCGGCTGATCGTCGAGCGCAGCCGCGGATCGACGATGGTGTAGAGGATATCAACCACGAGATTGATGGTGACGAAGATCAGGGACACCATCATCAGATAGGCGGCCATGATCGGGATATCGACATTCTGCACGGCCTGCACGAACAGCAACCCCATGCCGGGCCACTGGAACACGGTCTCGGTGATGATCGCAAATGCAATTACCGAGCCAAATTGCAGGCCGGCCACCGTGATGACGGGGATCAGCGTGTTGCGCAGCGCATGTCCGTAATGGATGGCGCGGGTGGTGAGGCCGCGGGCACGGGCGAAGCGGATGTAGTCGGTGCGCATGACTTCGAGCATCTCGGTGCGGACCAGGCGCATGATCAGCGTCATCTGGAACAAGCCCAGCGTGATCGAGGGCATGATCAGCGCCTTCAGTCCGGACAGCGTCAGCAGACCCGTCGTCCACCAGCCGATATGCACGACGTCGCCGCGCCCGAACGAGGGCAGCCAGCCGAGCGTCACCGAGAACAGGTAAATCATGAGAATGCCGATCAGGAAGGTCGGCAGCGAGATGCCGATCAGCGAGATCGCCTGGAACGCGTGTGTGAGCCAGCTGTCGCGGCGAAGCGCCGAATAGACGCCCATCAGGATGCCACAGAGCATCGCGAAGATGGTGGCGCAGATCGCGAGCTCCAGGGTCGCGGGCATCCGCTCCATCAGAAGATTGCTGACAGGCAGGCGGAATTGGTAGGAGACGCCGAACTTGAACTGCGCAGCGTTGCCGATATAGCGGCCGAACTGCACGATCACGGGATCGTCGAGGCCGAGCGATTTGCGGATCGCGGCACGTTCGGCGCCCGACGTGTCCATCCCGACCATCTGGTTCACGGGATCGCCGGCGAAACGAAACATCGAGAAGGAGATGATCCCGACGGCGATCATGACACCAATGGCCTGAATGGCCCGGCGCAGTGTGAAAGCGAGCATCTGTTCCTTTCACATTTCTTCAGTGGCACGCATCATTGCGTTAGCCCGAAATAGCAAGTCCCGGAAGCCAGGGCTTCCGGGACTTCACAACTTGTCGACACCTACTCGTCCTGCTTGGTCGCCCAGTAGAGCATGACCATGTTGTCCGCACGCTGGGTCAACTTCACCTTCTTCGAGACGCCCCAGGCGAGCGCCTGCTGGTGCAGCGGGACATAGGCCCAGTCCTTCATCGAGACCTCGAAGGCCTGCTTGATCAGGAGATCGCGCTTGCCCGTATCGGGTTCCACGAGAACCTTGTCGGCGAGCTCGTCGAACTGCTTGTTGCAATAGCCGGCGAGATTGGCTTCGCCGCGGTTCGGATCCTTGGGATCGTCCCGGCAGCCCATGATGTCGTGCAGTACGTTATGGGAGTCGAGCGTATCCGGGGTCCAGCCCAGCATGAACAGCGAAGTCTTGTAGCCGCCGGGCTTCAGCACCTTGGCGAAATACTGGGCCTTCGGCTGCGCCAGCAGGTCTACCTTGATGTTGATGCGGGCGAGCATGCCGACGACCGCCTGACATATCGCGGCGTCATTGACGTAGCGATCGTTCGGGCAGTCCATCGTCACCTCGAAACCATCAGGATAGCCGGCATCCGCCAGGAGCTTCTTGGCGGCGTCAGGATCGAGCTTCGGCCGGGTGAAGTCCTTCGACAGCGAAAAGATCTCCGGCGCAACCATCAGCGCGGACGGTGTGGAGAGCCCGCGCATGACGCGATTCTTGATCAAATCGATATCGATTGCCCGGTAGACAGCTTCGCGGACGCGAACGTCCTTGAACGGGTTCTTGCCCTTGACGTTGGAGTACAACAGCTCGTCGCGCGCCTGATCCATGCCAACGAAGATGGTGCGGAGCTCGGGCCCCGTCAGCACGGTGGCGTTCGGACTCGCTTTCACGCGCTCGATATCCTGGACCGGAACCGGCTCGATCACGTCGACCTCGCCGGACAACAGCGCTGCGACACGCGTGGCCGGGTTGGCGATCGGCGTGAAGACGATCTCCTTCAGATTATGTTCCGGCTTGCGCCACCAGTTCGGATTGGCCTTGAAGACGGTCTTCACGCCCGGCTGATGGCTTTCGATCGTGAAGGCGCCGGTGCCGTTCTCATGGAGCGAGGCGTAGCTCGGGGTCGTCGCGGCGGCAGGCGTCGGTGCCGTCGCATCGTTCGCCTCTGCCCATTTCTTGTCCATGATGTACCAGGTCGCCCACAGCGCCGTCAGGATGGGATTGGGCGAGGTCAGGACGAAATCGACGGTGTAATCGTCGATCTTGACCACCTTGGCATCGGCGGGAACGCGGCTCTGGAAATTCGAACCTTTCGCCCGCACGCGCTCGGCCGAGAACACCACGTCGTCCGCGGTGAACGGGTCGCCGTTGTGGAATTTGACGTCCTTGCGGAGGTGAAAGCGCCAGCGTGTCGGCTCCGGCGTCTCCCAGCTTTCGGCGAGTGCCGGGACGATCTTCAGGTCCTTGCCGCGGGCAACCAGGCCCTCATAGACATGACCGAGATGCGCACTGGTGGTCGACTCGTTCAGCGTGTACGGGTCGAGCGACTTGAGCTCACCCTGGTTGGCGTAGCGCAGCGTCTGGCTCGACGCCGGCGAGACCGCCCACGCAAGCATACTGGCGAGCGTCGCCGCAAACAGACTTCGTCCGACTGACATTCTTGACCTCTCCACTCGCCCGCACCGTCATTTTTGATTGTTCGGCGGGGCTGATCGAACCATGTTGCCCAGAGTTCTCGACCCGTGCAAGCGCCATTCCAGCAAGGAACGCGCCAAGTTGCACCGCTGTGCAGCAATGCTGACCGGCATTGACGGGTGGATGGGCGCGGACGCGGCTGATTTTGATTGACCATATCCGCCGATCGGGGAAGCCGGTGGCTGCCACCGCCCTCAGGTCGCTTGCGTTGCACACCGTCTCGCGGCGATACTGCGGACGGCCGCTCGAATCTCATCTGGAGGGGACATGAAAGTTAACATCGAAATCGATTGCACCCCCCTCGAGGCCCGCCAGTTCATCGGATTGCCGGATCTGGCACCGATGCAGACGGCGGTGATGGACAAGCTGCAGCAGCAGGTTCTGAGCAACATCGACAAGGTCTCGCCGGAGTCGCTGATCCAGAGCTGGTTCACCTTCGATCCAAAGCTCGCCGAGCGGTTTCAGGACATGTTCGTCACCATGGCCGGCCTCGGCGGCACCCGCAGCGGCGACAAGAAGAAATAATGCCGCCCGGTCCGGACGGGCCGCAGACCTTGGGCCGGCTTCGTCCGCCCGGCCTTGCTTTGCTGCTCGCCGAAGCCCGTGGGTTGCTCGAACTCAACGCCAGCCTGCTGCTGTCGCCGGTCCTGATGCGGGCGCCCAAAGGCGATGGCCATCCGGTGCTAGCGCTGCCGGGCTTCCTCGCCAGCGACCTCTCGATGGCGCCGATGCGGCGCTATCTCAGCGAGCTCGGCTATGAGGCACGTGCCTGGCAGATGGGCCGTAATTTCGGCGGGTTCGGACGGATGCGGGATTCGTTGCGCGCCCGTCTCGCCGAAATCCATGCTGCGAGCGGACGCAAGGTCAGCCTGGTCGGATGGAGTCTGGGCGGCGTCCATGCGCGCGATCTCGCGCTGCAGGCGCCCGACATGGTCCGCAATGTCATCACGCTCGGCAGCCCTTTTGCCAATGACATACGAGCGACCAATGCGACGCGGCTCTACGAGATGATGTCCGGCGAGCGTGTCGAGGATTTCGCCGAGCTGCGGGAGGCGATCGCGGGCGATCTTCCGGTGCCGGCGACGTCGATCTATTCGCGCGCCGACGGCATCGTGAACTGGCGGACCTGCCTGCTGCGTCCCTCCGACCGCGCCGAGAACATCGAGGTGCATCTGGCGAGCCATATCGGGCTTGGGGTGAACCCCGCGGCGCTGTGGGCAGTGGCAGACCGCCTTGCGCAACCGGAGGGAGAGTTCTGGCCATTTGACAGGGCAGGGCCGTTTGCCGTTGCATATGCCCCGCCGGAACAGGCAGTATCGGCCTGACGAGAAGCGCCGCCTAAGGCGCCCGTCAAATACTCGGGAGGGAACCATGGCTGACGGTAAGAAACTGTCGTCGCTGGACGCGTCGTTTCTCTATCTGGAAACGCCGGAAATGCCGATGCATGTCGGGAGCATGGCGATCTTTCGCCTGCCGGACGACTACAAGGGCGACTTCTTCGAAGATTTCAAGGCGATGATCGTCTCGCGCCTGCACGTCGCGCCGATCCTCAAGGCGCGCCTGGAGAAGGCGCCGCTCGACATCGATCATCCCTCCTGGGTCGAGGACGAACAGTTCGACATCGATCGTCACATCTTTCGCGCCAGCCTGCCGCAGCCGCGCGACCGCGCCACGCTTGAGCGCATCGTGGGCTGGATGCACGCCAAGCTCTTGAACCGCGCCCGCCCGCTCTGGGAGTTCTACGTGTTCGAGGGCATGAAGGACAACGAGGTCGGACTTTATTCGAAGATGCATCATGCTGCCATCGACGGCGGCGCCGGTGCGGCGCTGACCAACATGATCTACGATATCTCGCCGATCCCGCGGAAGGTCGATCCGCCGACCGCGGGAGCGAAGCCCGGGCAAGAGCCGCGCGACATCGCGGCGAACCTGGTCGATTCCTACCAGCAGCTCTTCACCCAGCCGCTCGATGCATCTGCGGCCGCGAAGAACCTGCAACTGCCGCGCACCGGCAAGAGTGACATCGGTTCAATCCTGTTCGACAATGCGATGTACCAGATCGAGAGTGCGGTACGCTTCGCCGGCAACATCCCGACCATGGTCAAGAGCGTCTCGGACGTGCTCGGCAAGATATCCGATCCAAAATCGCGCGAGAGCCTCGCCAGCATGGTGTCGCCACCGACCATGCTCAACAAATCGATCTCGTCCGAGCGCAGCTTCGCCGGCGTCTCGATCTCGCTGTCGCGATCCAAGGCGCTGGCCAAGCAGGCCGGCGGCAAGCTCAACGATGTCGTGCTGGCCCTCGCCTCCGGCGTGGTCCGGCGCTACCTGCAGCAACACGGAACGCTGCCGGCGAAGTCCTTGACCGCTGCCGTGCCGATCTCGCTGCGCGAGGAGGGCAACACCGAGGCCAACAACCAGGTGTTCGGCATGATCTGCTCGATCGCGACCAACATCGACGATCCCAAGGCACGCCTGGAAGCTATCATCGCGCAATCGACCAAGTCCAAGGAGATGTCGCATCCGCTGCGGGCACTGATGCCACAGGTCTCCAACATCTCGATGCTGGGTGCGCCGATCATCGTTCAGATCATGGCGCTGCTCTACAGCCGCTCCGATTTGTCGAATGTGCTGCCGCCGGCTGCGAACATCACGGTGTCCAACGTGCCGGGGCCGCGGCAGACGCTCTACGCCGCGGGCGCGGAGCTGTTGCACATCTTTCCGGTGTCGATCTCGACGCACGGGCAGGCGCTCAACATCACCGTGCAGAGCTATCGCGACCAGCTCGATTTCGGCTTCATCGTCGGCGCCAACATCATTCCGCACGTGCAGGTGATGTGCGACATGCTGCCGGAGGAGTTTGCCGCGCTGGAGGCTGCCTATGCCTTGCCCGCGGCGGACATCAAGGGCGCCGCCGAGTAGGAATGTTCCGATGATTGAAATGCCACCGCTCAAGTTCGTGCAGACGAACGGAATCCGCATGGGCTATTACGAGGCGGGCCCGGTCACAGACAAGCCGCCGATCGTGCTGTGCCATGGCTGGCCCGAACTCGCATTTTCCTGGCGCCACCAGATCAAGGCGCTGAGCGAGGCCGGCATCCGCGTGATCGCGCCGGACCAGCGCGGCTACGGCGCGACCGACCGGCCAGAGCCGGTCGAGGACTACGACATCGAGCACCTGACCGGCGATCTGATCGGGTTGCTCGACCATCTTCAGATCGACAAGGCGATCTTCGTCGGCCATGACTGGGGTGGCTTCATCGTCTGGCAGATGCCGCTCCGGCACATCGACCGGGTCGCCGGCGTGGTCGGCATCAATACGCCTCATACCAACCGCGCCTGGGCTGATCCGATCGAGCTCCTGCGCGCGCGCTTCGGCGAAAGGATGTATATCGTGCAGTTCCAGGACCCGGCGCGTGAGCCTGACAGGATCTTTGGCAGCCGCGTCGAGCAGACCTTCGATGCCTTCATGCGCAAGCCCGTACCGCGCCCGGCAGATGCTCCGGCGGAGGAAGTCGTCGCGGGTGTCGGTGCTTCGCCGCGACTGAACCTGGCATTCCCGCAGATGATCGCAGGCTACGATGCGAAGCACGATCCGCGCACGCCGATCCTGTCGCCGGAAGAGAAAAAGGTGTTCGTCGACAATTTCACCAGGACAGGCTTCACCGGCGGCATCAACTGGTACCGCAATATGTCCCGCAACTGGACGCGCGCCGAAGGGCTCGATCATACGGTGCGCGTGCCGTCGCTGATGATCATGGCCGAGAACGACGCGGTGTTGCCGCCGTCTTCTGCCGATGGCATGGACAAGCTGATCCCCGATCTGGAAAAATATCTGGTGAAGGACAGCGGCCATTGGACGCAGCAGGAGAAGCCGGAGGAAGTCAGCGCCAAGCTGATCCAATGGCGTAGAAGGCGGTTCGGCTAGCTGGTCATCGCGAACTCGTCATTGCGAGAAGCGAAACGACGAAGCAATCCAGGCTGCCTCCGCGGAATATTTCTGGATTGCTTCGCTTCGCCCGCAATGACGACATTGAAGCAGGGGGACTACATTTCGATGTCATCCAAGAACCGTCTGGACCCGATCCCGCAGCCGCCGACCAAGCCGGTGGTCGGCAACATGCTGTCACTGGATTCGGCCGCGCCGGTGCAGCATCTGACCCGGCTTGCCAAGGAGCTGGGGCCGATCTTCTGGCTCGACATGATGGGCTCGCCGATCGTGGTCGTCTCCGGCCACGATCTCGTCGACGAGCTCTCGGACGAGAAGCGCTTCGACAAGACAGTGCGCGGTGCATTGCGGCGGGTGCGCGCGGTCGGCGGCGACGGCCTGTTCACCGCCGACACCAAGGAGCCGAACTGGAGCAAGGCGCACAACATCCTGCTCCAGCCCTTCGGCAACCGCGCCATGCAATCCTATCACCCGAGCATGGTCGACATCGCCGAGCAGCTCGTGGGCAAGTGGGAACGGCTCAATGCCGACGACGAGATCGACGTCGTCCATGACATGACGGCGCTGACGCTGGATACGATCGGCCTGTGCGGCTTCGACTACCGCTTCAATTCGTTCTACCGGCGCGACTACCATCCCTTCGTCGAGTCGCTGGTGCGCTCGCTCGAAACCATCATGATGACGCGCGGCCTGCCGTTCGAGCAGCTCTGGATGCAGAAGCGGCGCAAGACCATGGCCGAAGACGTCGACTTCATGAACAAGATGGTCGACGAGATCATTGCGGAGCGCCGCAAGGGAGGCGAGGCGACCGACGATAAGAAGGATATGCTTGCGGCGATGATGACCGGGGTCGATCGCTCGACCGGCGAGCAGCTCGACGACGTCAACATCCGCTATCAGATCAACACGTTCCTGATCGCGGGCCACGAGACCACCAGCGGCCTGTTGTCCTGCACGCTGTATGCGCTGCTCAAGCACCCCGACATTCTCAAGAAAGCCTATGACGAGGTCGATCGCGTCTTCGGTCCCGACGCCAACGCGAAGCCGACTTATCAGCAGGTGACGCAGCTGACCTACATCACCCAGATATTGAAGGAGGCGCTGCGGCTGTGGCCGCCGGCGCCGGCCTATGGCATCTCGCCGCTGAACGACGAGACCATCGGCGGCGGGAAGTACAAGCTCCGGAAAGGCACGTTCACCACCATCCTGGTGACCGCTCTGCATCGCGATCCCTCGGTCTGGGGTCCGAACCCCGACGCGTTCGATCCGGAGAATTTCAGCCGGGAGGCGGAAGCCAAGCGGCCGATCAATGCCTGGAAGCCGTTCGGCAATGGCCAGCGCGCCTGCATCGGCCGCGGCTTCGCCATGCACGAGGCCGCGCTCGCGCTCGGCATGATCCTCCAGCGTTTCAAGCTGATCGACCACCAGCGCTACCAGATGCATCTGAAGGAAACGCTGACGATGAAGCCGGAAGGCTTCAAGATCAAGGTCCGTCCGCGCGCCGATCGCGAGCGCGGTGCCTATGGCGGACCTGTGGCGGTGTCGTCGGCACCGAAGGCACCGCGCCAGCCCACCGCGCGGCCCGGCCACAACACGCCGATGCTGGTACTCTACGGCTCCAATCTTGGGACCGCCGAGGAGCTGGCGACGCGGATGGCCGACCTGGCCGAGATCAACGGCTTTGCCGTGCATCTGGGGCCGCTCGACGATTACGTGGGCAAGCTGCCGCGGGAAGGTGGCGTGCTGATCATCTGCGCCTCCTATAACGGCGCGCCGCCAGACAATGCGACGCAATTCGTCAAATGGCTCGGCGACGAGCTGCCGAAGGATGCGTTTGCCAATGTGCGATACGCCGTGTTCGGCTGCGGCAACAGCGACTGGGCCGCGACCTATCAGTCGGTGCCGCGCTTCATCGACGAGCAATTGTCGGCGCATGGTGCGCGCGCGGTCTATCCGCGCGGCGAGGGCGATGCGCGCAGCGATCTCGACGGCCAGTTCCAGAAATGGTTCCCGGCGGCCGCCCAGGTCGCGACCAAGGAATTCGGCATCGACTGGAATTTCACCCGGACCGCGGAGGACGATCCGCTCTACGCGATCGAGCCGGTCGCGGTGACCGCCGTCAACACCATCGTCGCCCAGGGCGGCGCGGTGGCCATGAAGGTGCTGGGCAATGACGAGCTTCAGAACAAGGCCGGTTCCAATCCGTCAGAGCGTTCGACGCGCCACATCGAGGTGCAGCTGCCATCCAACATCAACTACCGTGTCGGCGATCATCTGAGCGTGGTTCCGCGCAACGACCCGACGCTGGTGGATTCGGTTGCCCGTCGCTTCGGCTTCCTGCCGGCCGACCAGATCAGGCTTCAGGTCGCCGAAGGCCGCCGCGCGCAATTGCCGGTCGGCGATGCCGTGTCGGTCGGCCGTCTGCTCAGCGAGTTCGTCGAGCTCCAGCAAGTGGCGACGCGGAACCAGATCAAGATCATGGCCGAACACACCCGCTGCCCGGTGACCAAGCCGAAGCTGCTGGGCTTTGTCGGCGATGAGGCTGAGCCACTCGAGCACTATCGCGGCGAGATTCTGGCCAGGCGAAAATCGGTGTTCGATCTGCTGCTCGAATATCCGGCCTGCGAATTGCCGTTCCACGTCTATCTGGAAATGCTCTCACTACTGGCGCCGCGTTATTATTCGATCTCGTCCTCGCCGTCGGTCGACCCAGTTCGTTGCAGCGTCACGGTCGGCGTGGTTGAAGGACCGGCCGCCTCCGGCCGCGGCACCTACAAGGGTATCTGCTCGAACTACCTCGCCAATCGACGCGCGGGCGACGTGATCCATGCAACCGTGCGTGAGACCAAGGCCGGCTTCCGGCTCCCGGACGATCCGTCCGTGCCGATTGTCATGATCGGCCCGGGCACGGGATTGGCGCCGTTCCGCGGCTTCCTCCAGGAGCGCGGCGCGCGCCACGGCCAGGGGGCCCCCCGCGGGCCCGCCCGGCGGGTTTTTGGCGGGCGGCCTCCCGCCCACGGGTTTATGTAGGCGGACGCGGTGTAGGGGGT